>NZ_JAUBVR010000047.1:0-49964 GCF_036705955.1 Microcoleus sp. A6-C6
ATAAAATAATTTGTTCGCCTCGTCATCCACCCGTCATCGGTCAAAACATAGTTTTGAATTGGTTGACAGGTGGAATCCTCGTCTCACCGCGTCTTTCATCCCACACTAATCGAAGCGATATAATGTGGGGATTCCCGTCTGTTTAGCTAAAAACGGACGTGGAGGACGGAGTAAGACCGCATCTAATGTGGCATCTTCCAGCGAAGCGTCAACCCACCAATTCCCTAAACAACTTTCTTTGTTTGGGTAGATTGGAATCCCCCTGATTCATCAGTGGGGAGGATGTCAAGAAAATGTTATTGCCAAACGCGCGCAAGTGTAGCAGCCAAAAACTCGATCGCAATAAAAAAGCAGCTTTAGCGAGCTGCTCGTCAGAATTGCATGAGGTATTGTTTTTAGAATAGGACAGGTAGAATTCGATCGCCCTTGGGTTACATTTTTTGATACGGGAGAGTTGATGAATGAATGGACGATCGCAAAATCGTCACATAGCAAGATAGCATCGATGCTAAATTTTCCGACAATGAGGTTAGCGTTTAACTGTCCTTGCGCCCTACAGCCCGACCGCGGTGGGGCCATTTTATTTTTTGGCACAAATCAATAGCCGACTGTAACCCATCAGATGAGTGTGCCATCAGTTTTTGCACAAAGTCTCCCATCGCCACATCTTCACACCTAATAAAACTTACGCACCCCGTCGATTCAAACCCGGTTGATTCCCAAACATTCGGCGGTTAAACGGACACACTCAGGCATAAATCAGTATTTTTACGGAATTCAAAAGTCCTCAAAAACCTGTTACTTTCCCAGAAACCTGGTTTCTGAGCGTATCCATTGATATCAGGCCCGGTTTCTGATTTGATCTGGCAACCGGGCCGACGTTGAGGATGTTCTTAATTGCTTTCTTCTTCCTTCTTCCCTTTTCCTTCTTCCCTCTTCCTTCTTCCTTCTTCTAGAACTTTTTTGATTTCCTCGATCGCCCGACGCGCCACTTCTTCAGGCCTTTCGCCTCCTGAAATGCCAACTCGGACATCTGCTTGAGTGTAGAAACGCTCTCGTTCGCTCAAAAGGTTTTGCAGCTTAGATTTGAGGTCGCCTTCCCGCAGCAGGGGACGAGTGCTGTCCGATCGCAGTCGATCGCACAATTGGTCTACAGGCACATCCAGCCAAACCACGATACCGTAATGTAAATAACCCCAATTTGTCGATCGGGCAACAATACCACCGCCCGTAGCAACCACCGAATTTTGATAAGCAGACAATTCACCGAGCACTTTAGTTTCTAATTCCCGAAAAACCTCTTCCCCTTCGCGATCGAAAATATCAGCAATTGACTGATTAGCAACCCGCACAATTAGTTCATCAGTATCAAAAAAACGGTATTTTAACTCCCTTGCCAAAATCCTCCCCACCGTGGTTTTTCCCACACCCATCATCCCGACGAGATAGATATTAACTCCCCTCAACAAATCCACCACCAAATCCTCCGATATTTTGCTATTTTTTCAGGTCAATCGGCCCACCACTGGGGCGTGAGTCGTCTTCAAATACATCATCTTCATCCAATCCCCAATCATCCTCTGTTTCTGCACTAGGATTTTGGGGTACTTCATCACCGGAGTTAGGTATGGGATCTTGGGGGGGAACCAGCACCCGATACTCCGCATCGTAAACAGACTCAGTTTGTCCCACCCCAGACTGGCTGGGATCTCGATAGCCATAAGAGTATACCGAGCCAGCCCAAGACTTGCTTTTGGGTTCTTGTTTAGTTTCGTAAGCCGTCGGATTTGCCGCTGGAACATCATTTACCTGCGGTCGATCGGGCAAATCGCGATCGTCCCTACCCCAATCGTCATCGCTGCCACCAGAGCCGGATTTTGAGCCATCAGAAACCCAATCATCCTCATCGTCTGCCGCTTGAATAGTTGTCGGTTGAGTGTAATTCCTTGCAGCCGGAGGGTTTGGAGTTTCTTGCTGGAACGTCTGCGGAGTGTAGCCTGCCGGTGTCCCGTACTCAGTTCGATAGGAAGTTTGGCTATTTTCCATCTCAAAATCTGGGTCAATCTCTTGTTTTCTCGGAGGCGGAGGCGGCGCGTAAGCTGTTCTTCTATCTCCTGAGACAGTATCACGGCTGCGACTATTGCGATCGGTGCGATCTCGTGTTTGAGATAGGTAATTTGAGAAGGAGAGCAAAGCAGAAATCAACAAAGATGTGACAACTCCCGTCCCCATGCTGAGCAAAATCCAGATAGATAAGGGTAAAGCGGGCGATCGAATTCCCAAAAATACCAGCGATAATGCCGGCTCCACATTTTGCAGGGCAAAAATAGTTAGCCCTACCACAATCACTAGCAAAAATACAGCGCGCATATCAAATTTTAATAGGTAATTGGTAATCGGTAATTGATAATTAACTAATGACTAATGACTAATGACTAATGACTAATGACTAATGACTCTTTTCTTCTTCCTTCCAGCGTTTGAGAGGAACGCAATCAATCCCCAACTGGTCTAAAGCGCGAGCCACCACAAAGTCTACCAAATCTTCAATAGTTTGAGGATTGTGATACCAAGCGGGAATCGCTGGCACAATTCTAGCTCCAGCTTCTGCTAAAGTGGTCAAATTCCGCAGGTGAATCAAACTAAAAGGAGTTTCTCTAGGTACAAGTACCAATTTTCTCCCTTCCTTAAGCTGAACGTCGGCCGCTCTTTCGAGCAAATCCGAGCTCAATCCCGCGGCTAACTTGCCTAGTGTACTCATGCTACAGGGAATAATGATCATTCCTTGGGTGCGAAAGGAGCCGCTAGCAATATTAGCACCAACATCTTGCCACGGATGGCAGCGAAGTTTACCAGAATTGGGTACTCCTGCTTTTTCCCGCCAGAATTCTTCTTGCAGAGTCGGTTCTGCGGGCATTCGGATGTTCTGTTCGCTTTGCCAAACCATGTAGGTAGATTTTGATGCTACCAGTTCGACGGCGCGATCGGCTTCCAATAGATATTTTAATGTTCGCACGGCGTAAATTAATCCCGATGCTCCAGTCACTCCTACAATTAGCGGGTAGTTATTTGTCATTATTTTTAAGCAATAAGTACGAGAAAAAAAGTAAGTAGAAATTGAGAATAAGTAAGAAGAAACAATATCATATTGAACCGATATTCGGGACTGGTTTAAATGTCTTTCTGGACGCAGTGCAGTGTCCAGAAAGAGATGAAACCTACGCAAATTTTCGAGCTGTTGATCATTAGTCATTAGTCATTGGTTATAGTTTAAATAACTAATGACTACTGACTAGCCTTCGACAAGCAAGCGGACAACTGTCAACTGTCAACTGCCAACTGTCAACTGTCAACTGTCAACTGACTATTCCTCATCATCAAAAGCTTGACTACCGCCACCAACAGCAACTAAATCAATTTGCTGGCGATAGTAGTCAACGCTCTTAACTTGAACTTCCACCCGATCGCCCAAACGGTACTGATTGCGGTTTTTGCGACCTACGAGAGTTTGCTGGCGCGATCGATATTCATACCAATCATCCTTCAGCGAAGAAACGTGCACCAATCCTTCAACTCGCAGAAGTTCGCTCTCCGGCGGCCGCACCTCAATTTCCACAAAGAAACCGTAAGACTGCACCCCTGTAATCAAACCCTGGAAAGTTTGACCAGTGCGCTCTTTCATCAATCCCGTTTTCTTCAATCCCTGCAAATCGCTTTCGGCATCTTCAGCAACCCTTTCGCGTTCCGTCAGATGTACCACCCCCGCTGCAAACTCTGTCTCAAACTCATGGTGCAAGTCTGGGGGGAGGACATTCCAAGTAATTTGACCGTGACAGGAGGAATGATGCAAGTCAACTTTTTCCTTAGCGCGAGTTGTGCGGCTGCTGCGCCCTTGCTCGAACACAGCCTGCAACACCCGCAGCACCAGCAAATCGGCGTAGCGAGAAAGCGGCGAAGTGCAGCGCGTGTAACCCTCTGACAGTCCCAAACCGAAGTGTGGCTTGGGAGTTGTGCTGTAAACAGCGGGTTTCATCGTGTCTTCCAGCAGGTAGGTGAGAACTCTTTCGGACTTGAGGCCGGCAAACTGCTGGGTAAATCGCTGAAAGTCAAAGGGCAGAACTTCTTCTTCGCTTTCGAGATAGAGTTCGCCGCCGAGGTTGTTGGAGAGTTTGATGAACTCTTGAATGTCTGCCGGGTCTGGCATCGGTTGGACGCGGTAGATTGCTGGGACTCCCAAGGCTTGCAGGTGGGTGGCGACAGCTTGGTTGGCGAGTACGACTAACTCGGAGACAGCCGACTGCGGGGCGGGAGCTGTTGCAAAAGCTCCTAATTCGCCTTCGTCGTCGAAGTGAGAGTTAGCGTCTGGCAAATTTAGTTCAAAAGCTCCCCGCTTGAGTCTCGCCTGTCTGGCAGCCTGTGAGGCGGCTAAAATTTGATCTAGGAAAGGACGGAGGGCTGAGGATAAAGCGTGATCTTCGGCATCGGAGTCTGGTTCGAGAATTGCTTGAGCGTCCTGGTAGCTGAGCTGGTAGTCAATGTGAATGACGCTGGTTTGAATTTCGTATTCTAGGAGTTCTCCTGATTCGTCTAGGGTGAGCAGTATGCTGAAGGCCAGCCGTTCGGTGTCTAGCAGCAGGGAGCAACGATCGTTGAGGATTTCTGGGAGTACGGCGATGATTTTTTCTCCCAGATGCGCGCAGGTTCCTCGTTTGCGGGCTTCGCGGTCGATCGGGGTTTCGGGCTGCACGTACTCGGCTGCGTCGGTGATGTGGATTCCGACTTGCCAGCCGCCGGACTTCAGGCTTTCGATCGACAAAGCGCGTTCTATTGGCGGATCGGAGAGGAATGAGGTGGGGTCAAACTCGTTTTCGGCTTCGTCTGAGAAACTTTCCTGCTGAGTTTGAGGGGCATCATTTTCGTTGGTTTCGCCCGGTTCATTTTTGCTGAAGGTAACAGTCAGGATGTTACGCAAATCTAACCGTTTTTTGATGTCGGTTTTTTTGAGTTTGCTGGGCAAGTTTTCGGCTGCTTTGATGACGGCGGCGGGGAAGGATCGCGGCAAGTCGTGTTTGCAGCATACGATGTCGAGGTCGTCTGCGGCTTCGGCGTCGGAACCGAGTACCTGTACTACTTTGCCGACTGGGCGATGGGTTCCGAGGGGATAGCGTTTGACTTCGACGTGTACTAAATGGTCGATCGCCTCTTGCAGATTTGTACCATTTGCCAGCAAGTCTAGTTCAAACAACAGGCGATCGTCCAGGGGAATTGCTCTGTAGCTG
The DNA here is from genome assembly GCF_036705955.1 of Microcoleus sp. A6-C6. Classification (NCBI taxonomy): domain Bacteria; kingdom Bacillati; phylum Cyanobacteriota; class Cyanophyceae; order Oscillatoriales; family Microcoleaceae; genus Microcoleus; species Microcoleus sp. A6-C6. The sequence continues at coordinate 5,280 of NZ_JAUBVR010000047.1, forward strand.
ACGCGGCCAGTCGGGGTGGCGGTTTGCTTGACTCGCGCCAGTACCGAGGGGTTGGCGCGTTCGAGAATCAGCATGACTTCGCCTTCGGGCGATCGACGACGGCTACCTTCTTTGATAATTTTGACTAAAACTCGATCGCCATTCCAAGCAGTCGAGAGGTGACTTTCCCGCACATAAACGTCTTCTGAGCCTTCGGCATCTTGAATTGCAAAGCAAAATCCTTTGCTCGAACAACGCAGTTTTGCTTCTACTACGTCCTCTTCAGCTACTCGACGATAGCGGCCTTTGTCTTTGACTAATATGCCAATTTTCTCTAGAGCTTCTAATGCGATTTGAAGTTTGAGTTGACTGGTAGCGTCATTGCAATCGAGTTTTTTCTCTAATGCTTTGGGAGCCACTAATTTGTCTTCTGTAAAATTTGCCAGCAGTGCAGCGATAGAAAATTCCATGTAGCGATTGATCCTCTTTTTTCCAGCAATTAGTCTAATTTTGGCGAAATCAGCCGCACCCTCTCTTGCCCTCGTAGTGCCTGCTTCCCAACAAATGCGCGGGTTAGTAGGTGGAGATGCCAGCACAGTCGGTGCTACCCGTGCGCGGGGATTTTTTCAGATTTCCCCCCCACATTGGCACTCGCTAATTGTCTGCTGTCTGTCTGCGAATGACAGATGATGGTGCAGACAAATACCCCATACCCTATTCCCCAATACAATTTTTTAGCGTTGGTTCCTTTGCTTTTCGCTTGCAGCGCCGAGATCTTCGCGAAGTAGAAAGCCCCTGTCGGTTCTTAAAAGATGACTCGATGCTGAAAGCGACGGGTTGAGTCCTGGATCGGGAGATGGAGAGATGCAGAGGGAGAAAATTTGCATTTGAGCCTCCTGCCTTTTTCCTTCTGCCTTTTTCCTGCTTTCTTCTTCTTTTTGAAGTGCCTCTTTCCTTTTGCTAAAGCCAAAGATTTTACCGGCGATTAGTCAAAATTGCTACTAGCTCGCCGCTGCGATGCCCCTGTTTTTGCAAGCGCTCTGCCCTTACGGACGGAGGTGCAATTCAGGGTAGGGAGCAATCTGTGCTGTAGAAAGTGCAAGGTACACAAAACCGGAGACTTTTACTACTTTTGCCTAGTTGCTGTGTCATCTCCTATAGGTAGAAATGACGCCCGGTGCTTGTTAGCTTAAACCGCCGGATGTGGGATAGGGTTTAGTCGCGTGAAAGGTTGCGCGGATGATTCACCTTACATTTATTGTATGTTGAATAGGTGCTTTCAGAAAAATGTTTTCTCTGGGTTGTACTAAACTTAAGTCATCAGCCCCTTTTGGTTTCGGGGTAAAAAAATTATGTTTGCTGAATTTCGCGCCCTTTATCCCACTGGACAGTTAATCTGTGAGTTGCTGACTATTCATCACGGTAAGTTTGTGGTTCGCTGTCTGGTTCAGGTTGACGGCAAAACTCTCGCTACTGGTATGTCGGCTGCTGAGTCTGTTGAGGATGCTGAAGACCGCGCCCGATCGCGATCGATCGCTGTCCTCGCATTTACTGCTCCGGCTCCGGCTCCGGTTGCTGCTGTTCCCGTTGCTCCGGCTCCGGCTCCGGTTGCTGCTGTTCCCGTTCCGGCTCCGGCTCCGGCTCCGGCTCCGGTTGCTGCTGTTCCCGTTCCGGCTCCGGCTCCCGTTCCCCCAGCCCTTGCTCCTCTTCCTGTTTTAGAAATGCCTGTTGCCGACCCAATTGCTGTACCACATCAAAGCAATTTTGTCAATACTGAAGCGAACTTAAATCAAGAGCCGATCGCACCTGTACCGGAACCGCTGCCACCTACTATCGATCTGCCTCCGGCTGCTGAATTTGTACCGAAGCAGATAGACTCGGACGCTTGGCTGTCTTCCAGCTACGGCGAACCGCTTCCAGAACTGGAAGTGCCGAATACTAGCCAAAGCGAACTGTCGCAGGGTGCGGCCGAAGTCCGGGAATTGCAACCGATCGCGGTGGGAATTCCCAGCGATGCGATCGAGGATGATTCTGATACGATCGCCCAAATAGACGCAATCCTCAAACGCCAGCGATGGAATAAAAAAACGGAAACCGACTGTCTCGAACAACTTTATGGCAAATCGTCCCAGAGAGAACTTTCTAGCGAACAGTTAGCAGATTTTCTAGAATATCTAGAAATCTACAGCAGAACCACCGAAGAAATCAAGAGATTGGGTTGGACTGCCAACCAAGGAAAAGATTATCTCAAACAAGGTTATGGCAAAGAAGCACGACATTTCTTAAAGCAAGAAGAATTGCTCGACTTCCTGCAATATCTCGAATCTTTACCCTAGGAATTCAGCAACTCAGAAGAAAACCTGGCGGTTGAAACCGCGTCTATAAAAACAAAACCCGCCTCCGCGGGTTGAATATTGGATGGTAAAAATTGCGTTATTCTCTTTACACCGCGGAGGCGGACATCGTTTGTGTAGTTTGAGTTCTAACTCGCACCCAGGGGCGCTTCGCCACATACGAGTTAGAACTCAAAAGTGGTTTCAACCGCCATCTGATCCTAAAAATCAAAAATGAAGAATATTTCTCCATTTTTGATTTTTAACATTCAATTTACGCGACGACAGCGGCGATCGGGCGGCTAGCAGAAGGACGGCGATCGATCACTTGATCGACTAAACCGTAGTCCTTTGCTTCTTCAGCGGACATGAAGAAATCCCGTTCAGTATCTTCTTCAATCCGGGAAAGCGGCTGGCCGGTATGATCTGCCAAAAATCCATTCAGGCGGCGTTTGTGATACAAAATCTCTTTGGCCTGAATTTCAATATCGGTAGCTTGTCCTTGAGCTCCGCCCAGAGGTTGGTGGATCATAATCCGGGAGTGAGGCAAACTCATCCGCTTGCCTTTAGCGCCGGCACTCAACAGAAAAGCGCCCATGCTGGCGGCTAAACCGAGACAAATAGTGCAAATGTCGGGGCGGATGTGGTTCATTGTGTCAAAAATCCCCATACCTGCTGTTACCGAACCCCCTGGGGAGTTGATATAGAGGTAAATGTCTTTTTCGGGGTCTTCGGCATCTAAAAATAGCAATTGGGCAACGATCAGGTTGGCTAAGTCGGAGTCAACCTGTTGGCCCAAGAAGACGATGCGATCGCGCAGGAGTCGCGAGTAAATGTCAAAGGCGCGTTCGCCGCGACCGGATTGTTCTATAACTGTTGGGATCATTGACGCCAGCCTACCTATTTACGTATCTTTTTTTTATTTTAGCGATTTGGGCTCATTTATAGTTAGGGTGCGGTGGCGGGCGATCGACAAATCTGCAAAATCCTTGAGTTTGGGCGGGGTTGGGCTGTTAATTTGGGGGAAATGTGTCGGGCGGGCGATCGGATTGCCGATCAAAGGGCGATCGATCTTGAGGAACCGGACATCAATCAATGTGATGTGGCGATCGTATCATTGCAAGAAGTGCGATCGCTCGATCGCGACTGACACTAGGGAAATGGTCGAGAAACTCATTCAGCGAATCACCAGCTTCGAGATAATCTAGCAAAGTCTTCATCGGGACGCGAGTGCCGATAAAGACAGGAGTTCCCCCTAGAATGTCGGGGTCGCTATGAACGATCGGTATAGGTATTGTGGGGTTCATGATAGCTTACGTATTTTGTGCCATAACCAAGCTGATGATATCTATGCAGTTTCTCGATCGCGCTGAAGCAAGTCTTGATACAAAGACTCTGCTACACCCTTATACGCTTTGTCGAGTTCGTCGTGTTGAACTGCTCGAAAAAGAGTAAAAATAGCTTGCCCAAAAATTGGGTCTTCGTCAACCGCCAAAACCACTCTCAGTTTTTGAGAAATTCGTAGCGTATAAAGCGAAGACTCGTAACCATTCAGGTCTGACGATAGCGGGAGACGACGCAGCTTTCGATACACATTAGATTTTTGAGTAGGAAAAAGGCTGGCACAATAATTAATTTTTTGAATTACTGTGGCTTTCTCATCTTCATTTAGCAGCACAATATCTTTCTCAAATTCTCTTGTTGACTCAATTAGAATATACACGTTAAAAACCGTAAAATAATTTAGATATATTATACTGAAAACAGCTTTTGACTGTCAAGTTTCCTTCCTCATCACTTGCCAACAAACCTACTTGTTAAACAAGCCATAATTTAAATTTTAATCTCCCAACCTCTGCGATACATTCCATACAAAACCAACCACCAACACAATACCGCCGTCACCGCAAATGCCAGAGAACCATTGAGCGGCCCCGCCCACGGTACAAACCAGTTTTCATAAATCCAACTGTAGGTATTTGGAGCAGTTTTACCACTACCAATATGAGTTTTTAACAAAATTCTGGCGACAATACCAGAAGCAACAAACAAAAAAATTGCATTCAATCCCATGATTTCAAACGGCCACCCCCATTTCCACTTTCGCACTTCTATTGTTTCATAGCAAGCTGCTAACAATAGCAACGCCCAACCTGCGGTAAAAACTACATAGGAACTCGTCCAGAGTTGTTTGTTGATGGGAAAGGAAAATCCCCACAAATGACCGATTATTAAACAACAAAAGCCGCATATTACTAAATTTAAACTGGTGCGGGTTTTGATTGGCTGTACGCGCAGCCACTCTCCTGTAAAATAGCCGATCAGCACTGTCACGCTTGCTGGTAATGTGCTCAACAATCCTTCGGGATCGAAGGGGCCGCCTTTGTACAGGTGTTGGCTACCGAGTATTAGCCGATCGACATATCCACCTAAATATCCTTCCGGCGTGAGTTCGTAGGCGCTGTACCCCCCTACAGCAAATACGAGCAATGCGCCCCAGTAGCCCAAAAGCACCGCCACAGCGAGCAGTTTTTGATGGCGGGGGGAAAGGTTGAGAATCGCGATCGCACTAATCAAATACGCCAAACCGATGCGCTGCAATACTCCCATGATGCGGATTTTACCGAAGTTTTCCACTGGGGCGCTGTTGAGAAGTACGTCAAGGGCGATCGAAGATGTATTTAGCAGCAATCCTAATCCAAACAAAATCCCCGCGCGGCGCGCAATTCGCCAGTAGATATTTTTTTCTATTTTTGTAGTAGTTTGAGTATATTTTGACAGGGAGAAAGACATCGCGCAGCCCACGATGAACAGGAAAAACGGAAATACCAAGTCTGTCGGCGTGCAACCGTGCCATTCTGCGTGATCTAGCGGCGGATACACCTGTTTCCAACTGCCGGGGTTGTTGACTAGAATCATCGAGGCGATCGCAATTCCGCGAAAAACATCAAGAGATTTTAAGCGCATAAATTAGTCAGTAGTCAGTAGTCAGTAGTCAGTAGTCAGTAGTCAGCAGTCAGTAGTCAGTAGTCAGTAGTCAGTAGTCAGTAGTCATTAGTCATTGGTAGCCACTCACAACACAACAGCCAACAGCCAACAGCCAACAATGCCCAATGCCCAATGCCCAATGCCCAATGCCCAATGCCCAATGCCCAATGCCCTATATCTCTATTCCTTCTAAAGTCATAATGACAGCATTCTTCATCAACATATCGCAGCGATCGGCATAAAAAGATGCAGCCTTATCATACTTGTTAACTTGCAAGACGCGCAGAAACATTTGCCTTGCTTGCGCGAATTGCTGCTGGTAGTGAAAAAAAATCCCCTGTTCAAAATCAGTTTGGGTTTGCCCTTTGAGCTCGATCATAATATCCGAGTCGCCGTCATAAATTTCAAAAACAGCAACCGGCGTTTGTTTCCCTTTTACTTGAACGCGATCGAGAAATCGGCACTTATAATGTTGGGGGTCGTCAATCCGGCACAAAGTCTGAACGCTAGCAACAATACCAACTCCGTAAAGCTTTGTCAATCCTTCGACCCTAGAGGCTAAATTTACAGCATCAGAAATTACCGTACTTTCCATCCGTTCCGCTTCGCCAATAGTACCCAACATTAAAGTTCCTGTGTGCAAACCAATCCCGATCGAAATAGGTTGATAGCCGCTATTTTGTCTATGTTTATTATAGATTTTAACTTGCTGCTGCATCTCAATTGCTGCTTGCACGGCATCTTCAGCACAGTTAGGAAACAAAGCCATAATCCCGTCACCAATGTATTTATCTATAAAACCATTGTACTGTCGGATCACTGGGCCAACTCGGCTCAAGTAAGAGTTGAGAAATTCAAAATTTTCTCGCGGAGACATACTTTCTGACAGACTGGTAAACGAACGAATATCAGCAAACATAATCGTCATTTCTGCCTGTACAGAGTCTCCCAATCTGGCATCAACAATACTTTCAATTTTAAGAAATTTTAAAAATTCGCGGGGGACAAATCGAGCATAAGCTATGGCAATTTTTTCAAGTTCGCTTTTGCTGGCTTCGATTTGAGTCAGAGAGCGAAATGCTCTCAGTGCTGTTACTACCGTGGTAAATAACTTTTTGTTTGTCAGTTCTGTTTTAGTTTTGTAATCGTTAATATCGTAGCTGACAATTACTACATCTTCTGGGACTTGTCCCGGCTGTCCAGTGCGTAAAATAATCCGCACTATCTTATTGTCTAAAATATCGCGGATGTATTTTACTACTTCCAATCCTGCCTCTTCTGTTTCCATAACTACATCCAGTAAAATCAATGCTATATCTGGATGGGCTTGAATCATTTCCTTGGCTTCTTTGCCGGAAAAAGCGCTGACAAATGTGATCAGTTTGTTTTCAAATATAAAATCATTTAAGGCAAGTTTTGTAATATTATGGATTTCTATTTCATCATCTACAATTAAGATTTTCCAACTGCCTGCGATCGGCTTTTTTTCCGCCTCGTCTTCTTCGGCAAATATTAATTCATCGTCGCCCGCCGCGATTAATTCGTCATCGCCCGCAGCGAACAGAGTTTTATTGGCTTCTGACATTTATCGTTCTCCTAAATTAAATTAAATTATATTAATGCTGGCAGTATAATAACTAATTGCTAATTTTAGCGGGAAATTCAATCATAAACTTTGTGCCTTTCTCTACTTGACTTTCGCAGTTAATTGTGCCTTTTAGTTTTTGCGTGACCAGGTTGTAAATAATGTGCAGTCCCAATCCTGTGCCGCCCTGACCTCTTTTGGTGGTAAAAAACGGTTCAAAAATTTTACTGAGATTTTCTGGGGTAATTCCTTTGCCGTTATCGGTATATTCAAAGATTAGCCGATCGCCCTCCAGCTCGATCTCAAAAGCCATAATGCCCTCATCTTCTCCATCGTAAGCGTGAATTAGGGAATTCAACACCAGATTTGTCACAATTTGACACAGCACGCCCGGATAACTGTCCAGTACAATATTTTCATCGCACTTAATCTCTACTTTGTGCTTAGTTCTTCTTAGTTTGGCACTTAAGGATGTCAAAATCTCCTCTAGATAATTTTTCACATTAAACGTGCGTTTTAACTCGCTCGACTGATCTACAGCCACTTCTTTAAAACTGTGAATCAAGTCAGCCGCCCGCGTGAGGTTGGATAAGATCATATTACTGCTTTGCAGAGTCGTATCCAGGAATTTTTCTAACTCAGATCGTTTAATTTGACCCTTGCTGTAAAGATCAAAAAATTTTGTGACTTTTTCAGACAGCAGCGAGGCGGCGGTGATACCAATGCCGATGGGAGTATTGATTTCGTGAGCAACACCTGCAACCAACCCTCCGAGAGCCGCCATTTTTTCCGATTCAACCAGTTTATTTTGGGCAGATTTTAGGTCTTCTAAAGTTTGGGAAAGCTCGGAAGTACGCTGCTGTACTAACATTTCGAGATTTTGATTAAATTGCTGCAAATTGGTGTAAAGTTGGGCGTTTTCGATCGAAATAGAAATTTGAGAAGATAGCAGTTTTAATAGTTCTAACCTGTCTGGCGTAAAAGCGCCTGTAGTTAGATTGTTTTCTAAATATAAAATGCCGTTGAGTTTGCCTTGATGGATTAACGGAGTGCAAAGAATTGATTTAGGTTGAACGGCAATTATATAGGGTGCGCGAGTGAATTGTCCTTCGCTGGAGGCATCATTTAAAACAATACTTTCCTGGGTGCGGGCGACGTAGTTGACGACTGCAACTGCCAACAGCGTTACTTGTCGATTCTCTTCTACAAAATCAATGGGAATTGATTGCATGACAGAAACGCGATCAGCATCCACATATCCTGATGCTTCAATCACCCATTTGCCAGATTTTTCTAGTATCAAAAAACCTCTTTGCCCTCCAGCATTTTCAATCACAATTTTCATCAGTTTTGCCAGCAGTTTGTCTAGAACTATTTCACCGGCCAAAGTTTGCGATGCTTTGACTGCTGTTGTCAAGTCTAGCACGCCTGCACTGTCGCTCGTAGTGCAAGCGCTGCTAGTAGATTTGTGAATTTCGATATTAGTTGAAATCGAGGCTGAAGTTAGTAAGTTCGAGTATTTTGATTCTAAATGCGCTGCTTTCGCTTTCGCTCCCCAGCATTGATAGCAATAACGCGCTTCTGTCAAGTAAGTTTTAGCAATTTTTGCTCGTCCTATGGATAGATAAAATGCTCCTGCTAGTTCTGCTGCGAGTGCTTGTACCTGTATGTATCCGTTTTCTTCTGCTCCTTCAATTGCGAAGTCGTAATATTCCATTGCTTTGACAATATTGCCCAAAATTCGTGCTTTTTCTGCAACAATTAAATCGCATTTATGCTGAAGATTCATCGGCGCAGAAAGCGCTTTTTTTTGCAGTTTTTTTAGGTTAGTGGTTGCACAAAAAAGATGCCCTTCTTGTTCCTCCTTTGTTGCAGATGGATATGCTGCGAGTCGGGCTAGAGCATCGTAAAAATGGTATTCAGGAACATTGATAAAGCCTACAACTCCGTCTAAATAAACTTCGGCTTGCGCTGCATTCTCTAGCGCTAGATCGACATTACCAAATAAATAAGCTATTATTAATTTTTGCAAATAAAAGTGCTGGAGACCCACCCGATCGTTAATTTTCAACAGCAGCGGCAATAATATTTCTTCGCTGTAAGCTTTACCTAACAAAATGTCTGGGATTTCCATTTTTCCCATCAATTGCCAAACTGTTTGCCGATATATTTGATTCCAAGTCAATACCGTTTCTTGCTTGAGTTGAAACAGCAAATGATTGTAATTTGCCATTTTTAGTTCTAGCTGTGACAATTCTTGACCGATGAAATACAATGACTGACAAATATTTACAGCAGCATATCCAACCGATTCTAAATCACCATTTTCTAGGGCGCTTTGATAGGCTTCTTCTAACAGCGGTAAAGTATCTTTAACATGATGCTTGCCGTGCATTAAAATAAAGGCAACTAAATTAAGCGTCTTGCTTTTGAATTCTAAAGCATTTAGTCGATCGATCAAATTCAAGGCTAATTGACCAAATCGCTCGCCAGATTCAACATCTCTAACTATTCCTTTTAAAATTGCTCCGTAATTAGCATAACCGAAGGCAGAAAAAGCAGAATTTCCGTAGTTGATAGATAAATTAACTTGCTCGCAGACAATCAGCGGCAGCAGCACTGGTTCAACTATCAACGTAGCTGATAACATACTGGAAAGCACGCGCATAGTTGCCAATTTACGCGGATTGGTCATCATCGGCAAGTCTATTAAATCTTCTATCTTTTTTCCGGTTAAATAAGCTGTGGTTTTCGTAAGTGCTTGCTGAATGTGGAGGGGAATAGGCGATTCTGGAAAGTTTATTTCTAACATTGTGAGTGCTTCCCGACCAATTGTTACCGCTTCTTGCAGTTTGGTTTGCATCGCACAAGCTGTGATTCTGATTTCAAAAACTTTGATTTTGTCTAGTTCATTGGTGGCGTGTTCCAGGACAATTTCTGCCCATTTTTCCATTTGTTCAAAATCGGTATTGAGGTAAGCTGCTTCGGCGGCTGACTCGTAGAGTGCAAGAGTCAAGTCGTAGTCGGTTTGCCAACTTTGCATGGGAAGCAATTCAATACCTGCGGTTAAATATTTAACGGCAAGTTCGTAAGCTGCACTGGCTTTTGCTTTGCGGCCTGCAATTAAATTTAATTGGCATAATTGAAATTTTTCTAATTCACTGTTGATAATTCTTCTGGCTGCATTTAGTTGGTTTACTGTATCAAAAACATGGTCTTCTAATTGCTCTGGAGGCGCGTTTTCTAGCAGAAATCTACCGATGTTTAGATGAGTTTCTTGTTTCTTAGATTCGGATGTTAAAGCGTAAGCTGCTTGCTGAACTCGTTCGTGCAAAAATTTATAAGTCGCCCTAGCAGCATCAGCAACTGGTAGGGAAAATTCATCTGTAAAGTGTCTAGATATTTGGTCTGTTACTTCTGTGCTTGCTGCTAGTGCGATCGGAATTTTGTAAGCGTTATTCACTGGCAAAATTAGACCGGACTGAAGTGCTTCCCAGAGGTCTGTTGCTGCGGAAGCCAGAGGTTGTTCGCTGATTTTGGAGAGAATTCCTAAATCAAATTTGTTGCCTATACAAGCGGCTAATTTGAGCAGCTCTTGCGTATTTCCTGAAAGTTTCTGAATGTTGTCTATCATTAATTCTACAACATTGTCAGTTATTCCTATTTCTTGTATTTGGTCGATATCCCACTGCCACTCGCCTGTAATTTTGCAGTTTTTCACAACTGGATAGGCATTGTTTTGGGTCAAGTCAGAAATGTTAGTTTCTGCTCCACAGATAGAATTGTGGGCAGGTGCAAATTTAAATTTTAGCAATTTTTTTGAGTAAAGAGACTTCAGTAATTGAGTTAAAAAAAATGGATTTCCTCCTGTTTTTTGAAACAGCAATTCTGCTAAAGTTAGCGAATTTTCTGGGGCGCAGTTTAGAGTATCTGCAACGAATTGATTGACGCTGTTAATATCTAAAGGCGAAAGTTCGATCGCACTTACAGTCCCTCCTGCTTTGCTAATTGCTGCCGCCGTCAGCATTACGGGATGATTTGTATCTACTTCCTGTTTTCGATAGGCTCCAATGATTAACAAGTATTGACTTTCTAAATCAGTTGCTAACAGTTGGATTAATTTGAGTGATGCTGAGTCTATCCACTGCAAGTCATCGAGGAAAATTACCAGCGGGTGTGCTTTTTGGGTAAAGATGCGGATGAAGTTTTGAAATACTAAATTAAAGCGATTTTGAGATTCATTTGCTCCTAAATCTGGGACTGGGGGCTGCGGCCCGACAATTAGTTCTACTTCTGGAATAACTTCAATAATTACTTGGCAATTGCCGCCGAGAGCATTTAAGATTTTTTGTCTCCAAACTTGGACTTGGGCGGCAGTTTCTGTGAGGATTGGCCGCAACAAGTCTTGAAAAGCTTGGAGCAAAAAAGCGTAGGGAATATCGCGCTTAAATTGCTCAAATTTGCTGTCAATAAAATACCCGTTTTCCCGCATGATGGGTTGGTAAATTTCATAGACGAGCGACGATTTGCCCAAACCGGCAGAACCGGAAATGAGCAGGATTTCTGTATTCCCCCGCTTCATGCGATCGAATTTACTTAGTAGCAGATTAACTTCGGCTTCTCGCCCGTAAAGTTTTTGGGAAATTTGCAGGTGACTCGATCGATCTTGCTCGCCGATGGTGATGTGAGAAATTTCGCCGGTTGTTTGGAGTTGAGCGAGACAATTTTCTAAATCGTACAAAAGTCCGAAAGCACTTTGATACCTGTCTTCGGCGGTTTTTGCTAATAGTTTCATCACGATATCGGAAACGGCTTGAGGAATCTCCTCGCTTTCTGTTTGATTGATTCTGGCTTTGACTTTCTGCTTTCTATTTTCGCCAGGAGAAACGGGTATTTTAGCAATATGGCAGTGGACTAATTCCATCGGATCTGTGGCATTAAAAGGCAATTCGCCGCAGAGCATTTCATAAAATGTGACGCCTAAAGAATAAAAATCTGTGCGGTAGTCGATCGCCCGATTCATGCGTCCCGTTTGCTCAGGAGACATATAGGCGAAGGTTCCTTCGAGTAAATGGGGATAGCTGAGGGCTGGGTTTTCGCCTGGTAGCAGGGAGGCGATCGCAAAATCAGCAATTTTGACATCCCCCGTTTGAATATTGACAATAATATTACTGGGTTTAATATCTTTGTGGATGATGTGGTGTTCGTGGAGTTGTCCGATAGTTTCCGCTAGTTTTCTGCCAATTTGCAGAAATTGTTGTAACTCTAGCTGGTTGTTGTTGAGAAATTGTTTTAGGGAAATGCCGCCAAAATCTTCTAAAATTAAAACAGGAAAGTGATTGTATTTTTCGAGTTTATAAAGCTTGACTATTCCTGGCAAATTCAAATTTTTAAGGATTTCGGATTCGTGCAGGAGTTGGGCTATTTGCGCTGGGGTAGGGTAGGTTGGCGTGAGAGTTTTGAGGATAACGGGTTTTTGTTCATCAAGCTGTATTCCTCGATAAATAACTGTGTGAGGGTTTGTATAAAGTTCTGTGTCAATGCGGTATCCTGGAATGGTAATCATGCTGTTTTGAGAATGACTTGAAAGGTACAGTTATTAAGTAAGTGGAAATAAAAAATGCAGGTTGAGGGCGATTTTTACGGCAGTAAACTGGCTGCTATTATGGATATTAAGTAAGTGGTTACAAATAAACATTAGATGGGAAGGGCGGGTTTTGTAGCAGTCTAGTCGCTTGTATCTTGTGATATTAGCCGGCACTCGCCCCTACAGGCTCATCCTCAATACTTTTTTGGCGTTGACTGAGTTATCTATATTGTATTCAAAAAATCAAAAGCTGCATTTTGCTATCCCGGCAGTGGCAAAATAAACTGGTGCGTGCAAATCAACAGGTAAAATCTTAAAACAATCATGCAGAATATAACTGCCTCAAATCCAGCTACTGCGACCGATCGCCCTTGTGGCACCGCAGAGATTAAACTACTGGTACTGGATATCGACGGCACGATCGCAGGTTTGTCCAATGAGATCCGAGAACCAGTCAAGCAGGCAATTTTAGCAGCCCAGTCGCGGGGCGTGAAAGTGGCTGTGGCTACGGGCAGGATGTACCAGTCGGCTTTGCGTTTTCATCGCGACATCGGCTCAACTTTGCCGCTGATTTGCTACCAGGGCGCGTGGATTCAAGACATGGCGACTCAAAAGCGGCTGCGTCACTTGCCGCTGTCGAAACAAAGGGCTTTGCAACTGTTAGAGCATTTTGAAGCACCGGAATTACGATCGCTCCTGTCGATCCATTTCTACATTGACGACAAACTTTATGTGCCGGAAATTACCACAGCTACCCGACTTTATGCGGAACGATCGGGCATTGAACCAATTGTGATTAAAGATTTGCGGCGAGATATTCCGGGGGAACCGACGAAAGTCTTGGCTTTGTGCCAGAATCCGGAGGTACTAGACGGGTTACTGATCAGTATGCGGGAGCGATACACACCTGCGGAGCTTTATTTAACTCGCTCGGTTGCTACTTTTTTTGAAGCGACGCATCCTTCGGCGAATAAGGGAGATGCGGTGCAGTATTTGGCGGAGGAACTTTTGGGTTTGCAGGCCGCGAATGTGATGGCGATCGGCGATAATTTTAACGATCTAGAAATGATTGCTTACGCGGGTGTGGGCGTGGCGATGGGGAATGCTCCTGATGGCGTGAAGGCTGTTGCTAATTGGGTGGCGCCGGATGTGGAGGAAGATGGAGTGGCGTTGGCGATCGAACAATTTGTTTTGGGCGATCGTTGATCTTGCTTGTAGAACAGGCATCTTGCCTGTGATCAATTGTAGAACAGCCATCTTGCCTGTGATCAATTGTAGAACAGGCATCTTGCCTGTGATCTGCTCTCCATTGATATCAGAATTGTGGAACAGGCATCTTGCCTGTTATCTCGCGCCACAGTATAATTCAGATTTTAAAAATGCCTTTCCACAGAAAAAGCACCGACGACTGGCCGTGTTTCGTCTCGGTGCTTTCTCTGGTTCGCTCCTCACACGTCCATCAATATAGCTAACTCGGTGGAATCTGTCAACACTTTTAACGAAAGTTTTTTTTTGAGTCCGCTACCGGTGCGGTGAAACGAGGTAGAACCTTTGCAATGCAAGGGTTTTGCTCGATCGCCCAAACCTTGCATTCCGCCAAAAAATTTTAGTTAAATTCTCGCATCCAGTCCAAAATCAGAGTATTGACCTCTTTGGGCCGCTCATCGTGAGGACAGTGGCCCGTGTTGGGAATCGAAACAAATTTCACGGGTTTACCGTTGGCGGCCAATTCTTGGTAAATCTGGCTGCCGGTAATGGGCGTCCAGGGGTCGTCTGCGCCCCAAAGTACCAGTAACGGGCGATCGACTTTTGGCAGCAATTCTGACGGTTGAGGGCCTGCTGGGGCCGTGAGAATTGAGGCAAAAACTTGTTGAGCTCCGGGTTCGCAGGAGGGTGCGTGGAGGAGTTCTACCAGTTCGTCGGTGATGGCTTCGCGGTTCCCGTAGACTTGGCGCAGGGTGTTGCGGATGCGGTGTTTTTGGCGGATGTTATTGAAGACAAATGGGCCGATGATAGGCGATCGAACTAATTTAGCAAAAGTCCCCATGACTAATCCCAACGGAAAACTAAGTTCTTCGGGTCGATGGTTGAGTCCGCCGGCACAGTTGATTAAGACACCGCCGGCTGATATTTCTGGATGGTTGGCGACTACCATCAAACTTAGCAATGCGCCGATCGAATTCCCGACAAATACCGCCGGTTCCTGTACCAACTCCGCGCAGAAATCTGTCAGCAATTCTTCCCACAATTCCAGAGTATAATCGAGGGCTGGTTTGCCAGAAGCCCCGAATCCCAACAAGTCCAGCGCAAATACGCGATAGCCACCAGCAGCCAGTGGGGGGATATTTTGCCGCCAATGTCCGATCGAAGCCCCAAAGCCGTGAATCAACACCAGAGGGCGGCCGGTTCCTTGGACGGTATATTGGATTTTGTGACCTTTCCAAGTCCAAATTAGCTTTTCAAAACTTGTTGCAGATACTAATTGTTGTGCAGTCACGGCTATTATGTAAAGTTTCGTTAACTACTTTCATGATAGCAGAAGTCAGAAGTCAGAAGTCAGTAGTCATGAATTATTGGTTATTGGTTATTGGTTATTGGTTGTAATACCCAATGCCCCATGCCCCATGCCCCATGCCCATTTTTACCTTTTTTCTAGCAACCAATAAGTCATCATATCCCCCTTACCTTTAATCGGAATCATCCCTCGCTTCTCAAACAAATACTGATCTTTCAAAAGCTCATAAGTAACATCAGTAACTTGAATCCTGTCAGCAAAACCCGTAGCTTCCATCCTCGCCGCCACATTCACGGTATCTCCCCACAAATCATAGGTAAACTTGCTCACACCAATCACTCCCGCAACCACTGGCCCGGAATTAATACCGATGCGAATTGCCAAATTTTCCCCAGTCTCGGCGGACAACTTTGCTATTTTTGCCTGCATTCCCAGGGCCATCAGGGCGATCGCCTCAGCATGATTATTTATCGGTGTAGGTAATCCTCCAACTACCATATAAGCATCACCAATAGTCTTGATTTTCTCCACACCGTACTTTTCAGCTAACTGGTCAAAGTGGGAAAAAATCACGTTCAAGCGCTTTACCAACTCCGTGGGAGACATTCTCGCAGACAACTCAGTAAAGCCAACAATATCAGCAAATAACACACTGACTTCTGCAAAACTGTCAGCAATTGTACTTTCCTCCGCCTTCAAGCGTTCTGCTATTGCTTGGGGCAAAATATTTAACAGTAACTTCTCGCTTTTTTCCTGTTGAGTTTTGAGTGCTTCTTGCGCTAATTTTCGCTCTGTAATGTCAGAAACAGTACCCTCATAGTACATCAACGCACCTTTTGAATCGCGAACTGCGCGGACATTTTCTGACACCCAAATCCGCCGTCCGTCTTGGCAGCATACCATAGATTCAAACCCCGAAACGGCATTTTTTGCATCCATAGCAGCCACGAATTCGAGGCGGTGTTCCGCGTCAACGTACAGTTGCTCAGAAATATTTTTAATGCCGGACATCAGTGCTTCTGGCGAGTCGTAACCGTACATTTTTGCCAAAGCTGGATTAGCGCTGAGAAATACTCCTGAAGGCGTGCTTTGGAAAATTCCTTCCATCGCATTTTCTACAATGCTGTGATATCTTTCTTCAGCAATCCGCAGCAATTCTTCTGCTTGTTTGCGCTTAACCAAAGAACCTAATTGAGTGCCGACTGCATTAAAAACGTCTATAAATCGCGCGTCTGTCCGACAGGGAGAAATTTTAAAGAAAACTAGCACTGCCAATACTTCATCGCCTACCAAAATCGGCACGCCAAAACCTGCTTTAAATCCTATATCTAGTGCTATTTTACTTCTGATAAAAAGTGGGTATCCCTGGGAAATATCTTCTACCCATTCCGGTTGCTTGGATGCCCAAACTCGTCCCGGTAGCCCAATATTCATGGGAAATGTCAGTTGTTCGCTTTGAGTGCGGAACGATTCCATGTTCGCGCTGCTGGCATACCAGCCCCGGGCAGATTGCAAGGCAGTTCCTTTTGAATTGGGAATCCAAGCTTCTCCTAAATCCCATCCGATTGTTTCGCCGACTTGGTGCAGAATTACTTCCAAAGCTGAGTTAAAATCTACAGATTCCCCGATCGCCCGCGTAGTGTCCAGCAAAAACCTGATTGATTCTTGTGCCCGCTGCCGTTCCACGATTTCTTCCTGCAATCTCGAATTGCGATCGTGCAGTTCCCTAGCTTGCTGTTCCAGTTTCGATTGCAGCAAACGCAAAGAAAGTTGGCTTTCCACGCGGGCCAAAACTTCTTCTACTTGAAACGGCTTAGTAATATAATCTACTCCTCCTACTTGAAAAGCCTTAACTTTTTCCATCACATCATCTAGCGCACTAATAAAAATCACCGGAATATCTTTAGTCTTTTCAATTTTTTTTAAATTTTCACAAACTTCATAGCCGTTCATTTGCGGCATATTAATATCTAGTAAAATTAAATCTGGAGGAGACATTTTTGCTGCTTGCAGAGCCAGTTTTCCGTTAATAGCCTTCCTGACTTGATAGCCGTAGGCTTCTAGCATAGTCGATAGAAGTCGCAAGTTGTCCGGCATATCGTCAACGATCAGAATGTCTCTAGGAGTCGCTGGTAATGGCTCGTCGTTCATCATAATATAATTGAGTTAAATCTATAATGATATCTATCCGAAAATTATCGACTAAATCTGTTAAAGCATTAGCAAGATTTGCCTCATTTTCGGGAATTTGCGCGATCAGTTGCAGGATGCGGTTGTCATCAACGCAAAGTGCTGCTTGGTATAAATCGACCACCCAGTCTGCGGGCATTACACTCAAATCCTCGGTGGTCAAACTTTGAAGCAGTCTCGGTGCTGAATCAGAAATAGATGAGCTTTCTTCCTCATAAATATAACGCAGATTCAGGTGATGCGCTATCTTTTCAAATAGTACCTCTTCCCGAAACGGTTTACAGATCAAATCGTCACAACCAGCAGACAAAATTATTTGTCGCTGCTCGTCAAAAGCACTCGCAGTCAGGGCAATAATTATTATTTCTCTACCTTCGGGAGTTTGCTTGATCTGTTTTGTAGCTTCGTAGCCGTCCATAACTGGCATCAGCATATCCATCAAAATCAGGTGCGGCTTCCAAGTAGACTGCAAAGCAACTCCTTCTTTACCGTTAGTTGCTTCGCGGACTTCAAATCCCAGCGGTACGAGGAGCTTAAACAGCAGTTGGCGATTTTCCGCTACATCTTCAACTATTAATATCCTATAGGTTTGCTGTCCGGCTTCTAAAGCAATAAGTTGAACCGCCGATTTTTCTTGTTCGTCACTTTCTGTTACGACGTTAACGCGGATATTAAAAGTAAAAATTGTGCCTCGATCGACTTGACTTTCAACAGTAATATTACCTCCCATAATCTTGACAAACCGTTGACTAATCGGCAATCCTAGCCCGGTTCCCTGCATGGATTTACGACCTGTTTCGGTTTGCACGAAGGGCTGGAATAAGGTAATAATTTCAGATGGAGAAATGCCGGGGCCAGTGTCAGCAATTTCAAAATGCAACTGGGCTTCTTCTTGTCCTGCGGCGTTATTTTCTACTTGGCTGCTAACGCACAAAGTAACGGTTCCCTGTTGAGTAAATTTAATCGCATTGCCCAGCAGGTTAATTAAAACTTGTCGCAATTTCGCTTCGTCTGTTTCAATGTACTGTGGCAAATCACCGATATTTTCAAAGATGAGGCGCAACCCTTTTGAGTTGGCTTTTAGTTGCAGCATTTCTCGGAGACTGCTGAGAAGGTTGTAGAGGTTGAAGCGGCTTTGATTGATAGTAATTTGACCTGCTTCTATTTTGGACATTGACAAAACATCGTTGATCAGTTCCAGTAAATGTTCGCCGCTGCGGTTGATAATTGCTATGTATTCTTTTTGTTCTTGTGTGATGGAACTGTTGCGAGCCATGACTTGGGAAAAACCGAGAATGGCGTTGAGAGGCGTGCGGAGCTCGTGGCTCATGGAAGCGAGAAATTGGCTTTTAGCGCGGTTGGCTACTTCGGCGTTTTCTTTGGATTTCAGTAGTTCCATTGACTGTCTTTGAGTGTGGGCGAGCAATTCTGCTTGCTGCAATGCTACTCCTAGCTGAGTGCCGACATGAACTGCAACGTTTATTTCAGCTTCGCTCCACTGGCGGGGAGCTGAATTTTGATAGGATGCTAGAAGTCCCCAGAGTTTTTCGCCGCAGAAAATTGGCACGGTAATGTAGGCTCTGGATTGAAATCTTTCTAAGAGTTGGATGTAACAACTATTGAATCCTTGCTTGTAAATGTCTGGGACGCAAAGGTAAGTTTTCTCTCGGCTGTATGCCCCGCCAGCAGTGTTTTGCAAATAGGTATCGCATACTTTTTGGGAGGTGCTATCGAATCTTTTGACGAGGCAGTTTTCGTTTTCTAAGGCACTTTCTGTATAGTTAGAATCGAGCTGTTGTGCTTGCATGAAAGAAGCCCACTTGCTGTCAACGGATTCGGCTACAAATTCGCCGCTCCAGTCAGGATTGAAACGGTAAAGAGCGACTCGATCGCATTTCATGGTTTGACGCAATTCTCGGGTTGTAGTTTGAAAAATTTCTCGGAGATCTAATGTCTGGCGCATTCTTTCAATGATTCGGGCGATCGCTCTTTGTCGCAAAGCACTTTCTTGCAGTTCAGTTTGTGCTTGCTGGCGTTCGGTAATATCTACAGCCATTAAAGCGATGCCGATCGCTCTGTCTTTCTCGTCAATTAATTGAGTATTGTACCACTGGCAGATGATAATTCTGCCGTCTTTGGTCAGATTTTCGGAAATGGGGCTGGATTTCTCCCTCAAGCCACGATTGAAAATCTCAGCTCCTTGCTCGCGGTAGCTTTCAGGTACGATCAAATCGGCGGCGACTCTCCCTTTGGCTTCGGACTCGCTGTAGCCAAAAATAGCTTCCGCCGCCGGATTCCAAGTGATAATTTCTAAATTTAGGTTTAACTCGATCACTGCGATCGGCGTTTGCTGCAATAAAAATGAGATTCTTTGCTGCGATGCGAGCAGTTTTTCGACTGCTAATTTGCGGTCTGTGAAGTCATTAGCCGTGCCTAGAATTTGTTTGGGTTTACCGTCAGTGGTTCTGATAAATACTGTATCCCAACTGTGTATCCACCGCCATTCACCGTTTTTGTGTTTCATACGGTATTGACATTGAATAACATCGCCATCTTTGGCTTGCTCTACTTGTTGAACGCGCTCAAGAAAGTCTGGTAAATCTTCGGGATTGAGCAATGTTGGCATCATTGTTGTACCCATATCTAGTATTTCTTGAGGCGTGTAGCCCAGCATCGCAGCCATTTGTCGGTTGCAGTAAACATTTCGCTGTTCAATTAAATCGTAAACGTACAATAGGTTGGGATTGGAATCGGCGATCGCCTGAATGAAGTGCTGGCTTTCTCGGAGTGCAGATTCTGTTTGTTTGCGATCGCTAATATCTCGCGCTACCACAATCACTGAGTCCTGCGAAAGCACAGAAACTTTAGCGTCTAGCCAAACTTCGCGCTCTCCGTGTCTATAGCTATATTCAATATTGATGCTTTGCTTCGTTTTGAGAACTTGTTGGATGGTATTTAATACCAAATCTGCCGCAGGTTCCGGTAAGATTTCGTGGGCGGTTTTGCCGATCATTTCGGTGGGAAATTTTACCAAATTGACCGCTGCTGTCGGGGCGATTTTGATGCAGCGCCCTTCTGAATTTCTGACTAAAACTAGGTCAGTCATGGCGGTAAAAATCGCCCGCAATTCAGCTTCGGATTCTTGCAGAGCTTGTTCGGCGCGGACGCGGGTGCGAATTTCTGCTTGCAACTGTTTATTTTGCCGATCGAGCTGCCCGACTCGGTTTTTTTCTCGATCGATCAATTTAGCTTGAGCGATCGCAATTCCGACTTGACTCGCCACAGCTTCTAACAAGTCAATTTCATCTTTTGTCCATTCGCGTTCGCGATCGCACTGGTGCAAACAAATAGCGCCGTTTGCCATCCCTTGGTAGGAAGTGCGAATTGCCAGCATCGATTTCAACCCAACCACGCGGCAAATCGATTCAGCAGCTTGCAAAAGAGGCTCTGAGTAAACGTCGTCGGAGGCGATCGCCCGATCTTGGATCATCATTTGTACAACGTGAGGATTGCCCCAAATTGGAACAATTGCGTTCCGCATTGATTCCCACTCGGGTTCGAGATACTCAGCCGCCAGAGGAAGATCGACTTGGGGGCTAGTAACGTAAGTATGAATCAAACAGCGATTGACGCGGAATGCCTGACCGATTTGAGTTGCAGCCGTTTGAAATATTTTTTCCGGCTGCAAGCTCGATCGAATTTCTTGAGTTATTTTTGCAATCAGCAACTCTCGCTGAACTTGCCGTTCTAAAGCAGATTTAGCTGAGGCCGATTCTATTTCTGCTTGCTTGCGATCGCTGATATCAAAAAGTACCCCATACCAAACAATATCGCCATTATCACGCATTTCTGGTCGAGAATTAGATTGCAGCCATTTTAGTTTTCCCGACGGCGTAACAATCCGCCATTCCAAAGCAAAAGGTTCTAAAGTTCGAGCGCTCTCGCCAATTTGTTCTTCCAGATATTGTCTGTCATCAGGATGATTTTGATCAAAACATACATTAGGATTTTTTAATATTTCTTCAATCTCAAATTCGTAAATATCCCGAGCCGCATAACTGATATATTCAACTTTGAAACTTCCATCCAAATTTTGAATAAATTGATAAATAACTCCCGGTATATTGACCGCCAATTTCTGCAACCGCCCTTGGCTTTCCCGGAGTGCTTTTTCTGTTCGCTTGCGAAATTCTACCTCTCGTTGCAGTTCGGCATTCTGCTGTTTTAATTGTTTCGAGAGCTGTTGTATTGTCAGTTGACTTTCAATCCGAACCAAAAATTCTTCTATTTGAAAAGGCTTAGAAATGTAGTCAACGCCGCCGACTTCAAAAGCTTTGACTTTCTGAAAAGTTTCATTAAAAACGCTCAAAAAAATCACCGGTATTTCGCGAGTGTTTTCGTTAGCTTTCAGTCTTTTGCAGACTTCGTATCCGTTCATTTTGGGCATGGCAATATCTAGCAAAATCAAGTCTGGAAGAACGGTAAATTTAGCATTTACCGCCATTTCTCGCGAAATCGTTCGCTGAACTTTATACCCCTGTTTTGTCAATATATTTGATAAAGACCGGAGATTATTCGGTTGATCGTCAATAATTAGAATCTGGATATTTTCTTTGTTGATCAGCATTTTTTCTTCTGCCATTGTTGTATCTTCTACTGTTAGCAGCATCTGCGATATTTTAGTTAATCTAGCGATTCCATCCCAGACCAAATTATTCAAGAAACTTTTGTAATCCTCAGCAAAAAGAATATTTTTGCCAGATCCGCTAAGCTGCTACCAATACAAATTGCCTCTGAGGACTCCCGCAGGAGAAGAGAACAAGGGCAGAGAAATTGAGACTTGTTTCAAAACCTCTGTTAAAGATACTGTTTAAATTACTGGCAGCTTATTTGCCAATAATTTATGAAGTTTAACAATATTTTCGGGGCTGAGGGCGATTTTGATTTCAAGTTCTTGTTCCGCATCCCACAGCAGCATAATATTATCTTCTCCCCAGGCGATTTCGAGATTTTTAAATTCAAGTGTTTGATATTTAACTTTGGGAATTCCGATGCAAATTACTATGTCTGATTCCAATTGAGGATAAAAGTACAATTGCTGTTGCACGTTGTCTAGTTCCAGTTTCTGAACTATTGTGTTTCGTTCCACCGGACTATCAGGTTTGTACCAATAGAGAGTGTCGTCGCGAATTTCGGGATTGACTATGACAAATGTTTCGTCAAAACGCTGGGGGTGCCAGTGAATTTCGCTCAAGCCACCGCTTTGTGGAATCAGTCGCTCTACCCAGCTAATTTCTTTGCCGTTGAGGTTTCCCCACCACTGACTGATATGATCGAGGTTGATAGCATTTTCGGGCTCGTTGCTGCCGGACTGCCAGACTGTTGTTAGTTGCATATACAGGTTCTCCAGCGAATTTAAATTTGAGATTGCAGGCTTTCAATTGGAGATTCAATCGTTCTACAATCATCTTAATGGACTTACCAATTATCTACCACGAAGATTACGTTGCACCTCTGCCGCCCGGTCACCGCTTCCCGATGGCAAAGTTCGGGCTGCTTTACGAAATGCTACTCGCCGACGGGGTAGCAGATCGATCGCAATTTCACGCGCCGGAACAGTTTGGGACAGAATGGATTCAATTAGTCCACGATCGCGCCTACGTTCAAGCTTACTGCAACGGGACGCTGGATGCCAAAGCTCAGCGACGCATTGGCCTGCCTTGGAGTCCTGCCCTAGTCAACCGCACTTGTATCGCCTCCTCCGGGACGGTACTAACTGCCAAGCTTGCCTTAGAATGCGGTTTAGCTTGCAATACTGCCGGTGGAACTCATCACGCTTTCCCAAATTATGGGTCTGGTTTTTGTATTTTCAACGATTTGGCGATCGCCTGTCGCGTTTTGCAAAAAATGGGTTTAGTTCGCAAAGTCTTAATTGTCGATTTAGACGTGCACCAAGGAGATGGAACCGCTGTAATTTTCCAAGATGACAGCAGCGTTTTTACTTTTTCGATGCACTGCGAGGTAAATTTTCCCGGCACTAAACAAAAGAGTGATTTAGATGTAGCTTTGCCTGTCGGTATGGAAGACGACGAATATTTACAAACCTTGGCTAAATACTTACCAGATTTACTCTTGGATGTCAAGCCAGATTTAGTATTGTATGATGCCGGAGTAGACCCTCATCAGGCAGACAAACTGGGAAAATTAGCTTTAACTGATACGGGCTTATTTCGCCGGGAAATGCAAGTTTTATCTACTTGTTTGGCTGGTGGTTATCCCGTTGCCTGCGTGATTGGCGGTGGCTATGCCGATGACACGAAGGGGTTGGTTTACCGGCATTCGCTGCTGCACCGAGCCGCAAGTCAGGCTTATCGGCAGTATCGACTTTAAGCCCGAACACTAAACAAGTAAATACAGCTATATAATTAGCAAATGCTCGTGTTTAATTAACTCGCAAACTGTTGAAAGAAAATAAAATAAATGCTATCAGATGGCGACATACAAGATGTTAGCGCCAATTTAATTATAGTTTTATTTAAGAAAAAATGCTCATTTTAACAATAGAAATCTCGCAAAAAAGCTGAAACCAGTGTCCTGCTTAAGCAAAAACATAGTTTCGGTTGATGTCTAATAGAGTGCTGGCGATCGCCAGCAACAGCAGCTATAGAGTCGCAACACCTACACCAGAGACTTGCCAGACACTGTTAAACTCGGCCGCTAGCTAGTTTTGGAACATCAAGGCGCGAGGATCGTTCATTTTTATTAGTTGGCGACGACTGCACGATCCGCCAATACGTAAGCTTGGACAATTGCACTCTCCACCACGGCGTAGAAGGGCATCAATTGGGCGATCGAATCAATGGCTGAGCAATGGTGGTAAAATTATCGGCAGCATCACTTTCGGAGATGACACGAACATTGGTGCCAACGCTGTCATCTTGTCAGCTCTACCTCCTGGCACAACAGCGGTTAGTATGTCTGCCAATATTCTTAAATTTACTAAGGCTCAGGAAAATAATGATTAAATCAACCTTTCAGAAAATCCTTCGCCACTTTGCCATGCGCTACGGCAAGTTCCGAGGCCTCTACGTCAAATTCTGCGAGCCGAGTTCCGAGGAGTACACCCAATTTCTCCGCCTTCACGGCAACCTTTACTCGATCGGCGAAAATTGCACAATTCTGCCAAGCACGGTGTTTACAGACCCCACCTACGTCCGCATCGGCAACAACGTTCACTTTTCCACCTGTACTTTGATCGGCCACGACGGCTCGATCGCCATGCTTAACCAGGCGTACAACGTCAAACTAGATGCTGTGGGCAAAATAGACATCCGTGACAACGTATTTATCGGCTACAACTCCCTCGTCCTCCGCAACGTCACCATCGGCCCCAATGCGATCGTCGCCGCCGGTGCCGTCGTCACCAAAGATGTCGCAGAAGGCGATATAGTTGCCGGTGTTCCCGCTAAACCCATCGGCCGCGTTGCAGACTTGGTGGAAAAATGGCAAGCTGAAACTCAAAGTCTACCGTGGGCAGATTTAATTAACAGTCGGGAGGGTGCCTACGACCCCGAAATGGAGCCCCAGCTTACAGAAATGCGATTGTCATACTTCTATAGAAATAAATAGACATATCCAACAATACTCAAACCCCTTATATAACAAGCTTTTTCCGAAGATTTTTTGGCGTTATTTGGGGTTTTTATTAAGAGTAAAGTAGGCTTTTCAAGACTAGAGGTGAAAAATAGTGGCAGCTTTTGTAAAATATGTAGGAGCCATCAAAAAAGTAGGCGATACCTCAAATAGCGATCGCTCTACCTTGCCAAATCAATACAACTTGAGCTAAAAAGTTGTTAAACCAACAACTGCACCTATGTCCAATGCCAGTCCGCCCAATCATCCCTATCCGCTACTTGTCGTCATTGTTAACTACCGAACCCCTGGTTTGACCATTGACTGCTTGCACTCTCTAGTTAGCGAAGTGCGATCGCTCCCCGGTATGCGGGTTGCAGTAGCAGACAACGCTTCAGGCGACAGTTCTAACGAACAAATACCAGCCGCCATAGACACCTTCGGCTGGAGCGAATGGGCATCCTTCGTGCCCCTAGAGCGCAACGGCGGCTTTGCCTTCGGCAACAACGCCCTGATCCGTCCCGCCCTGCAATCCACCAATCCCCCTCCATACTTCCTGCTGCTCAACCCAGACACCGTAGTTCGCCCCGGAGCCTTAAAAGCCCTGGTCGATTTCATGGAGACTCATCCCGACGCAGGTATCGCCGGCAGCCGCTTGGAAGACCCCGACGGAACGCCACAGGAGTCAGCTTTTCGGTTTCACAATCTCTTGACCGAACTAGATTTTGGTTGGCGGACGGGCTTTATATCCAAGTTATTGGCAAACTCGATCGCAGCGTCTCCTATTTCCCAAGAAATCTGTCAAACTGATTGGGTAGCTGGAGCCAGCATGATCGTCCGTCGCGAAGTATTTGAAAAGATTGGCTTGATGGATGAAGCTTATTTTATGTACTGCGAAGAAATGGACTTTTGTCTACAAGCAAACAAAGCTGGCTGGAGTTGCTGGTATGTACCTGAAAGTCGCGTGGTTCACCTAGTAGGTCAAAGCTCAGGTGTTACTGACACCAAAAAAGCCCCTAAGCGACTGCCACAGTATTGGTTTGATTCCCGGCGCAGGTACTTTCTCAAAAACTACGGCTTGGTTTACACAGCATTAACTGATGTCTCCTGGGCTTCGGGCTTTGCAGCCTGGAGGGTGCGCCGCGTACTTCAAGGTAAGCCAGACGGCGACCCACCAAAAATGCTCACCGATTTTGTAATGAATAGTGTATTTTTAAAGGGAGGTAAGATAGAAGATTCAAAAATTTTTTAAAGGGTATTTTTTAGTTGACAGTTGATAGTTGACAGTTGATAGTTGACAGCGATCTCTACTTGGAAGGAAGAGGATTGGAGTAATGAATAGTCTTCTTTTAATTTCTCCCTACAAGGGAGAGGCTTTAAGCCAATGCTTTCTGGTAAAAAAAATAAAACCAGAGAAACTAGGTTTATCCTGGCAAGCGAAAGATTGCTTAATTCACCCAGTATTAATATTTTAAATTGAAGAAACCGGGTTGAAAATCCCTGAAAAATAAGATAGACATCTGACGATCGGTGGCATCTAGTAATAACTTAAACCAGACAGAATGTTGAGTACAGCTTATGGTAACGGAGTCAAATTTAATAGCAAGTGAAAATCAAGTAGAAACCCCTGCACTGGGATTGTGGCAGCAGATTCAAGAAGACTGGATCGCTCACGGACGCGACTGGACAAAACCGGGATTTCGGGCCGTAGCAGTTCAAAGATTCGGTGTCTGGAGGATGCAGGTAGAACCAAAACTACTGCGAGCTCCGTTGAGCATTCTGTATCGATCGCTCTACCGAAAAATCCGCAACACCTACGGCATAGATTTGCCCTACACAGTCAAGCTCGGCCGCCGAGTCGTCATTGAACACGAAGGCTGTATCATCGTTCACGGACATTGCACTCTTGGTGACGACTGCATTATCCGCCAAGGCGTTACGCTGGGGAACCGCTACTTGGAAAAACCCCTAGAATCGCCTCAATTGGGCGATCGGGTGAACGTCGGCGCCGGAGCAAAAATTCTCGGCAAAGTCAACCTGGGAGACGACGTAAATATCGGTGCAAATGCTGTTGTTTTATCAGACGTTCCTGCGGGTCAAACTGCCGTTGGCATTCCGGCCAAAATTCTCAAATCCCGCCCTGTCGAAAACAATCCTTAAATTAGTATCAGAAAAAGTAGCCTGTCTCTTCTATTACTTCAATAAACTAGAGAGCTACCGCCTCTATAGTGATAGATACTTTTACGAAATCGTGGAATTCTATTGCAGTGATTGTTGCAAACAGAGTGCGCTACTGATTGTTTGTATACATCAACATCAACTCGGTTAACTAAATAATCATAAGTTGATCGTATGGCAATTCTGTATTGATTGTAACAACTTGTCCGTTAGTGCCCCGCCATACCTACTCTAAAAACCTGGCAACCTACAAAAACCTTACAACTCAAATATGATTGCTAGAGAATTTTAAAAAATATTGTCAATCATCAAGCAGTTATCATATACTGATAATGGATGGTCAGATGATTGTCAGTATATCTTATCTGTTTTATTGCACAAAGAATGCTTGAATCAATAACTACACCAGTCGTTGCTCCCACAACTACACCTGTCGTTTCTGCCACAGAACCAGATTGGAGCCGCGAAAAACTTCGCCAGTGGTACGATCCCAGTCGCCAACTTCTAAAATCTATCCGCAACTATCAAAAATGGCGCCAGCAAGGTGGAATTTTAGGGTATTTTTTATCCAGGTTGAACGTAATCCAGCATCTATTCTGGAGCATTGTAACTGGAACTGACATCCCTTTGAACTGCCAGATAGGAGGGGGACTCATTATGGTTCATCCTAATGGCATAGTCATTAATCCATGCGCGTCTATTGGCCCGAACTGTCTAATTTTTCAACAGGTCACAATTGTTACTGATGTCAAAATTGGTGGTCACGTGGATATCGGTGCAGGAGCAAAAATTATTCGCTCCGTAACGATCGGCGATCATGCTTTAATTGGTGCCAATGCTGTAGTTGTTTGTGACGTGCCACCCGGTGCAACTGCGGTGGGAATTCCGGCAAAAATAATCGAAAAAGAAATACCAGTAAGTCTGAAAATGCACCCTTAGAAATATTTGCAGGAAAAAGGAAGTTGCAAAGCAACGATTCTTTCAGAGAATTCTCCTATTTCCTAAACTTTCAATTTTTCCTGCACTAAATCTTTCCGGCGGCGTGCTACTTTTGCCCAGGTAAATTCCTCGGCTTGCTGGCGAGCACTATAACCCATCTCAGCTCTCAACTCCGGCGATAAAGCAAGCTTTCGCAAGCTTTCAACCAAAGCATCAGAGTCGTAGGGGTCAACTACGATCCCATCTTTGCCGTTCCGGGCAATTGCGCCCGCTCCCATAGGTGAGGTGAGAACTGGCAACCCGTGAGCCATAGCTTCATAGGTAACCAGCGGACTACCTTCTTCGAGACTCGGAAAGGCAAAAATGTCAGCTTCGCCATAGACCGCGCCAACATTGGTGGTGTAATCTATATGAATTACATTAGACCGTCCTAAAATATCGCTGCAACTTTCGGCAATTGCAGGCTCTATCCTTGCGCAAAGCACCAGTCTGCCTTTAATGCCGGCTTTTTCCCAGGCTTGCAAGAGCAAGTGAGAGCCTTTTCTGACGCAGATGCTGCCCACAAAGAGCACAGTAACGGTGTCTGACGGCTCTTTTTGGGGCGAAATATTCGGGAACCGCTTTGGACACCACCCGTAACTGGTAGAGAGCAGTTTGTATTCAGGAACTCCTATTTCGAGAAAAGATTTTTTTACCTCCGGACTAGGAGAAAAAATGAAATCAGCCAAGCTCATTTCTTCATCTTCTTGCTAAATCATCGCATCTGTAATTCCATGTTGGGGAGAGATGCCCAAGCGGCCGTAAGCATCGTCAAGAATATATTTTGCCTTTTTAGTAGAGCAGTTAATACGCTCCAAAATTATTGTTTTGCCCCGCTGCTTTACCTTTCTAATAGTTTTGATTGAAGTGCCAGGCCACAAGTAAGCTGCATCAAAATCATTGAAATCTCTCAAAAAACGTTTTTCAGTACAAGATTCCGCTCTATCTTTGCCCCTGTAGTAGAACGATTTTAAATATCGGGGTATACCTTCAACTATATTATAGCCGCGATATTGCGGATCGCAATTGGGAACAACCATGCGGGCTTTAAAGTCAGAGTGGTTCCACTCGGAGCAAAGTGACAAAAATATATGGCTTATTCCTTGACCGTTACAGTAAATTATGAACAGAGAACTAATGTTTAGCATGGTTAACTATTCTGAATTAAAAACTGTGGATTGGATGTGATTTAATATATGATAAGCTCAACGAGCTTCGATGTCCACCACAGCCACTGGCTGAAAGTTTTGGCATAAAGATATTGTGAAATTAGCGTGACTGTTACTAAAATATTAAAAGAACAGCTCGCAAGTCGAATTCCAGAGGTAAGCTTTGAAACAAATTGGATTAGTGGCGATCGGGCGAAATGAGGGCGTGAGGCTCGAAGCGTGCTTGCAATCGGCGATCGACAAAGTAGCTTTGGTGGTTTATGTCGATTCCGGCTCAACAGACGGCAGCTTGGAATTAGCCCGGTCGATCGGCTGCGATACAGTTGAACTAGACCTATCTACACCCTTTACCGCAGCCCGCGCCAGAAATGCAGGATTTGCCCGCCTGCGACAAGTAGTTCCCGACATCGAATTTGTCCAATTCGTAGACGGCGACTGCGAAGTAGTTGACGGCTGGCTCGAAACAGCCCAGCAAAAACTCGCAGCTAACACAGAATTAGCTGTAGTGTGCGGGCGCAGGCGCGAAAAATTCCCCGAAGCCACAGCATACAATCGACTCTGCGACATGGAGTGGGACACCCCCATCGGCGAAGCAAAAGCCTGCGGTGGCGACTCAATGATGCGAGTCAAAGCATTCGAGCAAGTCGGTGGTTTCAACCCCGCACTGATAGCCGGCGAAGAACCGGAAATGTGCGTGAGGCTGCGCCAAAACGGCTGGAAAATCGAGCGCTTAGATGCAGAAATGACCCTGCACGACGCTCAAATGACTCGTTTTGACCAGTGGTGGAAGCGCTCTCAAAGAGCGGGTCACGCTTATGCTGAGGGCTCTTGGCTGCACGGGAACACCCCCGAACGCCACTGGGTGAAAGACACCCTCAGAATCTGGTTTTGGGGATTGGTTTTGCCAGTGCTAGCATTGGGTACAGCCTGGTTTACTCACGGGTGGAGCCTGTGGTTGCTGGCCGGCTACCCGGTGCTTACTTACCGAATTTATCGCCGGATGCAGCAAGAGCGGAATTGGCCTGCCAAGGATGCTGCGCTTTATGCTATATCTTGTGCGATCGGCAGATTTCCCCAGTTGCAAGGTCAGATTCAGTTTCACCAGCGTAGGTTGCTGGGACAGCGCAGCAATTTGATCGAATACAAAACATCAAAGTCTATGAATTAGACGATGTAGAATGAGTGCTAAATCTAGTGAGTAGATGAGTCAAAATAAACATAACTTATAACTTGTCTTTCCCCTATGCCCTTGCCTGCGGCGTTCCTGCCTCAGGCAAGTATCCCGATAGCACAAACAAATGGCTAACCAAAAAATTTAATTTATAGAGTGCAACCCCGATGCTGCATCTATACCTTGGGTCGGTTACATTTTTTTTCAACCAAATAGAAAACTGGCAGATGTAAATCTTGTTAACGACGAAAGAAATAAAAAGCTCCAGTCAAAGTTAAAAAAATACACACAAGTATTACTTGTATCGCCAACAGCAGCGAGGTGAAGAAAAACAACTACTTTGCCTGGAAAAAACGCCTGACAATGAAAGGCGAAAAGAACGGGTATTCAGCTAATTTTTGAGGTAATCCAGTTGATGTAGAATTCAATCAATGAATTGCCAAAAAGCAGCTTCTAAGTTTAAATTGTCTATTAATTTAGTGGAAATAAAAACAAGTTATGCGAATAGTAATTGTTGCTCAAAATGCCTCAAGTCAATTCGGTGGCGAGTCATTGCTGCCGGTGAACTACTTCCGGATACTTCGATCGCGCCAAATAGAGACGTGGTTAGTAGTTCACGCACGCACCCAGACTGAACTCGAAGCGCTATTTCCCGAAGATCGCGATCGAATGCACTTTGTACCTGACACTTGGCTGCATCGGCTGCTTAACAATTGCGGGCGATTTATCCCAGCAAGAGTGAATGAATTTACTTTTGGGCTGCTGAGTCACCTGTACACCCAAGTGCTACAGCGTCGCATTGTGCGACGGCTGGTGAGCGAACACCAGATTGATGTTGTACACGAGCCAACACCAGTCTCGGCAACAATTCCTTCGTTGATGTTCGGATTGGGGGTGCCGGTAGTCATGGGGCCGATGAACACGTCGGTTAAATTTCCTCTGGCATTTCGATCGCGCCAAAACCGTTCAGTCGATATTTTAATCGCGATCGGTCACCAGTGCGTGGATTTCTGCAATCGTCTTTTGCCCGGTAAAATCAAAGCCGAGACCATGTTAGTGGCAAACGATCGCACGAAGCAAGCACTTCCGACTGGGGTGCAGGGTAAAATCATTGAACTTGTGGAAAACGGCGTGGATTTCTCGGTGTGGCGATCGGACTCTACCGCATCAAAGGAGCCAAATAAACAAGTTCATTTTGTTTTTTTGGGGCGTCTGGCCGACTGGAAAGGTGTAGACTTGCTGCTGGAAGCCTTTGCCACCGTCGCCGCTCAAACTGATGCAGTCTTGGAAATCATCGGCGATGGGGATATGCGAGGGGAACTCGAAGCTCAAACAGCTCGTTTAGGCATCGACAGCAGCGTTGTATTCAGCGGCTGGCTCTCTCAGGAGCAGTGCGCTCTCAAAATGAAACAAGCTGATACAATGGTGTTTCCGAGTTTGCGGGAGCCTGGGGGGGCGGTGGTGATGGAGGCAATGGCACTGGGCTTGCCCGTCATAGCAACGAACTGGGGTGGGCCAGCGGATTATCTGAATTCCACTTGCGGTATTTTAGTAGAACCAGCTTCTCAAGAAGGCTTTGTCAAGGGACTGACTGATGCGATGCTGAAGCTCGCTCAGTCACCAGAATTGCGACAGAGTATGGGTAGGGCGGGATGGGAGCGGGTTCGGGAGCATTTTGACTGGCAACGCAAAGTCGATCGCATGATTGAAATTTATCAACAAACCATCGACACTTGCCAGAAGAATTAGTATTCAGGCAGTGACGCTCCTACACCAACCGCAAGCTTTATGGTGTAGGCATCTGAGTCCTGTTAAGGATATCCAGATCTTCCTTCTAGGTATACGAGCATTGTTTCCCCTCTACGGCATTTTATAGTGAGGGACACGTCCCGCCCCACTCTTGGTTTCAAACATGAAATTAAGTGCACCTTCGTGCCTTGAAAATTTTACTCGCAGCTCTTGCTGCCACAATTAAATGTGTCACTTCCCCAAGAAACCCCCTATCTTCAGTTGTCAAGGTTGAGTATATTGGTAGCATTTTCGGCTGCCTAATAACTATAATTCTAGCACTCAAACCCTTACTGGATAAAGCTTTAGCCCTCGGCATCTCATCTCCTCATCCACCCGCCCACTCCCATTCTTCTGCGCTTGGAAGGCCCTCCGGCGGGTGGAATCCTCATCTTGCTCGCCTTTCATCCCACAGTAAGTGGAGTACCACTCGCCCTGTGGGGATTCCCGTCTGTCGAGCTAAAGCAGCAGCTCTCCGGTTGAAAGCTGCTGCTTAGGGGTGCTAAAAAATGTGGCGGGCAAAAAAGCCCACTCTACATCCTAGCTAGCAAAAAACGGGTTAACCCGTATGTGGTTAACCCGCAAGCTTAGAAACGCGCAGATCAATTAGTTTTGCACTACCAGCTTAACGTTGGCATTTTGCAAACCACGCTGCTTGACGGCTGCCAAGGTTTTGTTAACTGCGTACTTCTGGTTGATGGAGTTGATTAACTCAGTTTGATTGTGCTTTTTGGCGACGCCCCAGAGGTCTGCAATCAGATCAAAGGAACCGTCGCTATTGCGAGACCAACCCAGGTCATATTCGCCTTCCAGAATCGCCACGATGTCGGAGCGAACGCGCTGGCCGTTATAGCCGCGAACATCAGCTTCGGACTTGACTGAAATGCCCAAGTCGCGCAGGGAAGCTTTCAGGATTTCGGCATCAGTGATTTTGGTACGCAGAGTGCTAAAGTGAGACATTGGATTTCCTCCTAATAAAACTGAGAGAGAAACAACAACGGTCTGGATTTAACGGTGCCGCTGGGCGGCTTTTCAATCGAACTGCTAGCTGTTGCTAGCCTTTGCTCCTGTTTGGACCAGGAGAAAGCTTTTAGAATTCCATTCGCTGGTATTCAGCGACGGAAGACGCAGCGGGCCGTGCGCGCTGTCTCGCCCAATCTCGGAGGGCGCTGACCTGTTCGGTCATGGTTTTAGACAGTGGCAATGTAGATTTAATGGCCGCGATGATATCTAACTGCGTAAACTCTCTATCTTGAGCGAAGGCCTCGTACATGGCTGCTACCAGCCCTTGCTCAATTTCTGCTCCTGAAAAGCCGTCGGAAACATTGGAAAGTTGCTCTAAATCGAAGCGAGTAATTTCCCGACGCCGTTTTGACAGGTGAATTTTGAATATATCTTGGCGTTCTTCTTTAGTTGGCAGGTCAACAAAGAAGAGTTCGTCGAATCGACCTTTCCTCAAGAATTCCCCCGGCAACCGCTCGATTCGGTTGGCTGTTGCCATTACGAAGACTGGGGAAGTCTTTTCTTGCATCCAAGTGAGGAAGGAACCGAAAATTCGGCTGGATGTGCCTCCGTCTGAGTCGGCAGAACCAGTGCCTCCTGCAAAGGCTTTGTCTAGTTCGTCGATGAAGAGGATGGCTGGAGAGATTGATTCTGCGGTTTTCAGGGCGTTACGGAGGTTGGCTTCCGATCGACCTACCATCGAGCCGTCGTAGACTCTACCCATATCTAGCCGCAGCAGGGGCAGTCCCCAAAGGCGGGAGGTGGTCTTGGCAATCAACGATTTTCCGCATCCCGGTACGCCGAGAATTAACATCCCTTTTGGTTGAGGCAGACCGTATTCTCTCGCCCGTTCTGTAAAGGCGTTGGAACGCTGTCTGAGCCATCGTTTCAGCTCTTCTAAACCGCCGACTGCATCCAGGGTTTCGTCTTCTTCGATGAACTCTAGAATGCCGTTGCGCCGAATTAGCTGCTTTTTCTCCGAAAGAACGATGTCTACTTCTTCTTCGGTTAAGCGCCCCGTGCAAACTTGGGCTTTGCGATAAACTTTTTCAGCTTCGTCCTTAGTCAATCCCAAGGCTGCTTTTAAAAGTTTTTCTCGCGCTTCTGTGGTAATGCGTTTCGATTTTGTTTGCTCCAACTGGCTAGACAATACTTGGTTTAGTTCCTTCATGTCTGGGAGCGCGAAGTCTAATACCACTACTTCTTTTTCTAGCTCGATCGGAATTTGCTGCAAAGGAGACATCAGTATAATTGTCTTTTGCGTTCCTTTGAAGTTGGCGATCGCATCGCGCAACCACCGCGTTACCGGAGGAGAATCGATAAAAGGATGTAAATCTTTGAAAATGTAGATGCTAGCGTTGCTGTTTGGTTCTCGCTGCCTGATCACCCATTCAATGGCTGCCTCTGGGGAGACGGTGTTGTGCTGGGTAGTGGTGCGCGGTTGACCGTACTCCACAATGCCGTGAGTTACAGTCCAGATAAATACTCGTCGCTGTGGTTTTGCTTGAGCTATTGTCGAAATTGCTTGCTCACACCGCTCTTCCTCGGATGTCACGAGGTAGATCAGAGGATATTGAGCTTGGATTAGGATACTGATCTCTTCTTGCATATTCCTCGACCCACTAGAGACGGTGCTATCTTTGCTGAATCTCAATGCTGCCTTTAGCCCAATGCTGAAATTTTCAGTTCTCGGTTTTTGGGGAAGCAAGGCATTCTTAGCAGGGAACCAATTCTTCCTCTCCCGCTTGGGCTGTGCTGGCGCTGATGCCTGACACCTGCTTTACTGGAAGATCCTGCTCAGCCAATACGCTCGGCTGACTTGTTACGGATGCCAGTTCTCCATCTCGCATTACGACAGAACCCGTGCATTCTGGACAAGTGTATACCCGATGGGTTTGTCCGTAGGATGCTTCTACTTCGTCAACCAGTTCGGGGTTTCCTAGGTAAAAGAAAATTGCCCTTTCTGCAATTGATGACATCGGTTCAGCTTCGACTGCGGCTCGGATTTTGAGCTGGCGATGCAGTTCTGGTGGAAGATACAATGTAACTTTTTGCTTTTCTTGCATAGGACTGTGAATTGACTTACCCGGGTATGTATATCAGAATAGCGGCTTACTTTCTTACTGTCAAGACTCTATGCTGTTTTAGCGTCATTTTGTAATATTTCGTTACAACAAACGGGAATTTTGGGCGGTTAACAACGGAAAACCAAGGGTTATAGCTGATGTGTGGTAGCGTCAAAGTCGATCGACTTATATATATATAGTTGGTTTGTGGATTTGTTCAGGGGGCGCTGCTGGTGAATTGCTGTTATTCGTTGTATGAGGACTGAAGTCCTCACTACAAATAGGGTACAGGCAAGGGCGCAGCCATGTTAGCCGATCGCCCCACCAGATATGGCAAAATCAATCAGCGTCTGTCGGTAAACCTCCGGTAATCCCGTGTCAAAACACCGCCCTTGCACCACATAACCAGCCATTCCCTCAAACTGTCGCAACTTATCCAAACACGAAGTTAACTGGAATTCGCCTCTTTCTCGAAAATTGACATTAATATGTTCAGCCAAATAATCAAAAATTTTAGGCTCAAGCACATACATTCCAAAAAATGACAAAAATAAATCCTCCGCCATACCTTCTACGCTTAAGTGCTGCCGCGCATACTCGATATCCGGCTTTTCGTAAACTTGCGTCACCGACAAAATAGCATCTTGTGCCTGCCAAACACCCGCGGCACAGCCGTAGTGATGAATTACCTCAGCCTGTGTCACCCTCAAACCAATTACGCTTTGCTGCACTTGCGAGTAAATATCCAATAGCTGGCGCGCGCAAGAGTTTGCAGTGTCCGACAAGTAAATATGGTCGCCCAAAAGCAGAAGAAATGGCTCATTGTTCGTCCATTCCTGAGCACAAAATACCGCGTGTCCGAACCCTTCCTGAACATCTTGAGTAAGAATTGTAACGCGCTGCCCCAACTCTTGTAAATATTTGCTATAGTCCTGATTTTGCTGAGACAGTTTTTGGAAAAGTTCAGGAGACGGCCCAGTTTTAAAGAAATCTTCAAAAAAAGTGCGATCGCCATTTTGCACAACTATACCAACTTCTTCGATTCCCGCACTCAAAGCTTCTTCCACAATTGCCAAAATTATCGGTTTAGCGCGGCCGTCGCGATCGATAATTGGAAAGAATTCCTTCTTCACTGCCTTAGTAGCCGGAAACATCCGAGTGCCAAAACCGGCGGCCGGAATCACCGCTTTGCGGACTCTGTACTGAGAACGGATTGTCATAGGATTTTAGATTTTAGATTTTAGATTAGACTTGCATTGCAGAAGTCTGCTTTCGATAGAGAAACCGCAGATATCGGGCAGATAAACACAGATTGACGCAGATGATTTCAGGGTATTTTCCGATTTTGGCAATTGCTCTATTGAAGAATTTGAAGATTCCCTAAATTGGTCTTTTTTTTCAACTTATTTTCAGTTTTACACAATTCATCTGAGGAAAATTTCGTGCAATCATCTCGATCACCTGCTGTTGACTTTCTGCATCTTTAACTATAAACTGCGCCGTGCCGTCTCCTTGAGAACCTACTCCCTTCCCGCCCAAGATATAAGGCTGAATCTGTGGATAGTTCAAAAGTTCGTGCAAAACAGAAGCAGTTAACTGTCCCGGACAAGCGGGGATTAAATGCTGGTCAAATTTGCTCTGGGCAACTTTCATCAACTCACCGAGTTTAACTGCATCTCCCTGCTGTAAAGCTGCGGCTGCATCTTGCGTAATTCTCGAACTAATCGCACCGAGATATTGCTGCACGTTTGCTGCAACTTCATTCGCAGCAAAGGGATAAGCTAGATTGAGACTTGCCAGGATTTCTTGAGTGTTTTTGCTGGCGCCCAAATCTACGATAACCAAAAACAAATCTTTGGCAACTGTTAACTCAACAACATCCATTGTAGCGCCGTCAAAAATCATCATGATCGGGCGATTTCCATAGGCACAACCCTGATCCATGCGGCCGCAGCGCGAAGGTGTTGCAGTCTCGCCTAAATAAGCGATTTCCATTTCGTCGCGCACGTTCATTTTTAAATCGTATAAGCGGTTGAAAGCGCGGGCTACTAACACACAAATTGCGGCGCTGGAAGACAAGCCTTTCTGAATTGGTAAATCTGTTAAATAATTGTCAATCTCTACTCCTCCCACGCGGTGGTAGGTGAGAAATTGAGCCGCAACACCTGCTGCATAACTGAAAAAAGTTCCTGTTTGTGCTTCAGCAAGCAGACAATTTTTTTCCATCGGGAGTGCAGCTTCTATTTTGGTGCCGTCATTTAAAGCAGCCCGCAAAATCAAGTGTGTGGGATGCGGCTTAACTTCAGCATAAATTCCTTGATTTGTACTGGCTATCAGAGTGCAGCCTTTTGCTATAGCGGGATTGAGGGGGCGATAAGCGGCTGCCCAATCGCTGTGTTCGCCAAACAGACAAAGGCGGCCAGGAACAAAAAGCTGCATGACATCTATCTAAGGGTATCTATATTGTGATTACTTTAACCTGAAATGCAGATATTTGACTAAAAGTGCGATCGTCCTTTGGGTTGATGTCAACTGCTGGCAAAATTTGTTTTAATAAATGTCTAGTTAGAAGAATCGAGGAAATAATTTCAATGCGTAAGTTAAATATAGGTCTATCTGACGAGCAACGTGCAGGTGTTATCGAACTTTTGAATCATGACCTGTCAGATGCTTATCTGCTGTTAATCAAAACTAAAAAGTATCACTGGGATGTAGTTGGCCCGCAGTTTCGCTCGCTCCACCAGTTGTGGGAAGAACACTATCAGGCGTTAACAATAAATATCGATGCTATGGCGGAACGGGTGAGAGCTTTAGGCGGCTACCCAATTGGTACTGCTGAGGGTTTTCTTAAGTATGCTTCGATTAAGGAACACGTCGGCGATTTGCCTTTAGCAAGTGAGATGGTATCGCGTTTGGTTGACGATCACGAACTGGTTATTCGCAATCTCCGCAAACACGTTGAACAGTGTGGTGAAGAGTTTAAGGATGACGGAACCGCAGACTTTTTGACTGGTTTGATGGAACAGCACGAGCAAATGGCTTGGATGTTGCGATCGTTTATTGAAGGGGAATCTATTTCGCCGGACGGTAAGCAGCCACAAGCTAAAACTACTACGGCTTCTCACGCTTAGAGAGATTAAGAAGAAGTCAAGCGTGAATGCGGAAGAAGGAAGAAGGGAAAATTTATATTTTTTATTTAACCCTATTTTCTGATTTTCGCTCGCGTAACCAGGCAGAATTAAACGCCCTCTAGCTTCCTCAAAAACCCGGTTTTTTCAAGAAACCGGGTTTTTCAATGTTGGGTAGATTTAAATTTTCGATTTGTTAAACTATTAAACCGCATTCTTTCATACACCTGCGACGGCAGCATTCTGTGAACTTTCGTCCGCGTCTCAATCGTCGCAAGTGTCGTCCCTTCATATGATTCTGATGTTGGTTTTAATTTTAAGCCCGATTCAGTGGGCGGCGAGACTATAATTTTCAATAGGCTGGTTATTGACAGTAAGTACAGATTGTGACGTAATAGTGACATAAATAAATCTTCTTTGAAAGCTCGAACTAGCCAAGATAAGGTACTTCGGTGATTGCCGCTGCTGTTACTTCTGAATGCTAAGTAAATGTAAAAACTGCTGCTAGACCAGCGATAAATATTGCTGGAAATTTCGGGATGTTGCTGCCGGACATTTGCCATAATTAAACAGTGACTTTTTGCCATTGCTGCATAGTTGCAAGACATACTGCTGGCAATCTGGCGGTAGCCAACTAAATATTCTGGCACTACTTTGAATCGATAATGTTCGGCTATGCGGAGATGCAGTTCCCAGTCTTCGCAGCCTTGAGCGTTTTCTGCTTTTAATTTGCAGTTGTAACCGCCGATTTTTTCAAAGCAAGCGCGGCGAATTAGAGATGAGCTGGCATTGCCGATAAAATATTTATAAACTAATGCTGTGTAAACTTCTCCTTCGATGGTGGAGTTGTAAAATCCACCGATGAGCAAGTCTTTTTCATTTATATCAACTGACCAGGAATAGACAATTCCTACAGATGGTTCTGATTTTTTTAGGCATTCTACTTGTTTTTGTAGGTTTTGCGGATACCAAATATCGTCGGCATCGATGGGAGCAATGTATTCGCCTTGGGATTTTTGAATTGCTAGGTTGCGAGCGGCGGCGACTCCGGCATTTGATTGCTGCAATAAGATGATTCGCCTATCTTTTTGACCAAAAATTTTGATGATTTCGGCGGTTGTGTCTGTGGAGCCGTCGTCTACTACTAAAATTTCTAGGTTTTGATAGGTTTGAGATAAGACAGACTCTAATGTTTTAGCAATAAATTCCTCGGCGTTGTAAGCGGGTATAATTACTGAAATTAATGGCTGTTCTAAATTATGTTTGGTGGTGTTCATGTAATATAAAAATTTTTACATAAAAAAATTTTGGATCTCAAGCAGCGATCTGATGCTATGTTAACAAAGAGCTAAGGTCGATCGCACATCGTGAAAAATTTTCAGATGTACATTTTAAATATGTTGCCAAAACTCATAAAATGTGCATTGACACAGCAGTCGGGATACAGACTTCGTGCAGGAGTTGATTGCCCATGATGTCTGTAAAATCACCTGTACGGGCAAGTCCTCACCGTTGGCTCTCCTCAGTATTAATATGTTGTATTTTATACTAATAATTAAGTAAAAAAGAAAATTCTTGTGTGGTGGAATACTCTCAAACACAATGGCTGGTGGGGCTTGTTATCAGGTTTACAAAAACAATAATATATATAAAGATTTCGTAAAGCTGTTGTCTTCATCAGGTGAGTCTCAGCCAGATGTGGCTTAGAATACAGGCATGAGTCGGGATAAATGCAGCCTACAATGTCAGTAAAAAATCTAGTTGAAGATAAACAGAAATCGGGTTATAAATAAAAAAGTAGAGCTGATTTTACCCTTCGTACAGTAGGAGCATTGAAATTCAATCATTTGTTTTCCCTGCAATTTAAAGTAAACTCGGTAATGATTTATACCAAAGACCCGACTGTATCCGTGATTATCCCAGTCCACAACGGGGGGGCTTACTTCCGCACCTGTTTGTCAAAACTGGCTGAATCTGTACCGAGACCGATCGAGATTATTGTAGTAGCAGATGGCGAAAGCGACGGTTCTTGGCGTCTGGCCAAGGAATTCGGCGCAAAAGTGATCAGAATTCCCGAATCTGGAGGCCCGGCGAGAGCGAGAAATTTGGGAGCGCAAGCTGCCAAGGGAGATATTCTGTTTTTTGTGGATGCTGATGTGGCTGTTTGTCCAGAAGCTGTGGGTTATGCGAAATCGGTGTTTAAAAATAATCCCTACTTAGCTGCTTTGATCGGCTCCTACGATGATGCTCCTGGAGATCCAGATTTTTTATCCCAGTATAGGAATTTACTGCACCACTACGTGCACCAAACAGGTAACGAAGAAGCTTCGACTTTTTGGGGAGCTTGCGGAGTGATTCGCCGGGAAATTTTTTTGCAGATGGGTGGCTTTAATGAGAGTTACCGCGAACCTTCGATCGAGGATATTGAGCTGGGCTACCGTTTGAAACAAGCCGGTTATAAAATTCGGCTGTGTAAAACATTGCAGGTGAAGCATTTGAAGCGCTGGGAAGCGGTGGGGATGGTGAAAGCTGACTTTTTTTACCGAGCGCTGCCTTGGACGGAACTTATTTGGCGCGATCGCAAATTGAATAACGATCTCAACTTGCAAGTCTCGAACCGCATCAGCGTGATTTTAACTTATGCAGTGCTGCTGGCAGTTTTGGGGACGTGCTGGTCGCTGAACTTTCTGGTACTGGCTGGCTTACTGGCAACACCGCTGGTAGTAATTAATGCACCGCTTTACCGTTTTTTTAAGGAAAAACACGGTATCGTATTTGCCCTGAAAACAATTCCTTGGCACTGGCTTTTCTATTTTTACAGCGGACTGGCATTTGCGATCGGCACTGGTCGCCACTTATCGCAAAAAAAGCCCTTGACTGGTAAAATTAACTTGCCAGTATCGCTTAATAAATCAAGGCAAATTCTCCTTCAACATCAGCCCGATAGATAGTTTCTCAGGGTATTCACGGGTGCATCTATTAATTTTAGAAGTTATAAATAATTGTAGAGTTCTATAAAAAGGCTGGAGGTACGCTGAGTGAAACATTATCCTGTGGCGATCGTGGGTGCAGGCCCTGCGGGTTTGACTGCCGCCTACGAGCTAGTCAAGGAAGGCATCATCCCTGTTGTACTCGAAAAAGGGGATAAAGTTGGCGGGTTAGCCCGCACCGAAACCTACAAAGGCTACCGTTTCGACATTGGGGGCCACCGGTTTTATACTAAAGTTGCAGCCGTGCAGGAGTTGTGGCAAGAGGTACTGGGAAATGAGTTTATTAAAGTGCCACGATTGTCGCGAATTTTTTATCGAGGTAAATTTTTCAACTATCCGATCAGCGCCTTCAATACTCTCTTTAATTTGGGCATAATTGAGAGTGCGCTGATTATTTTGAGTTATCTGAAAGTGAGAATTTGGCCACTTCCGAAAGAAGAAACTTTTGAACAGTGGGTGATCAATCGTTTTGGCGAACGTTTGTATAAAACATTTTTCAAGACTTATACAGAAAAAGTTTGGGGAATTCCCTGTTCTGAAATTCAAGCAGATTGGGCGGCGCAGCGCATT
This sequence comes from Microcoleus sp. A6-C6, assembly GCF_036705955.1. Classification (NCBI taxonomy): domain Bacteria; kingdom Bacillati; phylum Cyanobacteriota; class Cyanophyceae; order Oscillatoriales; family Microcoleaceae; genus Microcoleus; species Microcoleus sp. A6-C6. Next base: position 47,129 of record NZ_JAUBVR010000047.1, read on the forward strand.
AAAGGATTGTCGCTGACAACAGCGATTATTAATGCTTTGTTTGGCAGCAATGATACTAAAACGTTAATTAAAGAGTTTGACTATCCGGCTTTGGGGCCGGGGATGATGTGGGAAAAGTTTGCCGAATCTGTGGAAGCTAAAGAGGGCAAAGTTTATCTCGATACTAAGGTGATTAGCTTTGAGCGTGAAGGTAATAAAATTAAAACTATTACTGCTGAACATAATGGAGAATTAGTCCAATATTCTGCGGATAATTTTATTACGAGTATGCCGATATCGGCGCTGGTAGCACGGCTGAAACCGCAGCCCCCCGAAGAGGTATTGCACGCCGCGCGATCGCTCAAATATCGAGATTTCTTGATTGTATCGCTGATTGTCGATTGCAAGGATTTGTTTCCTGACAACTGGATTTACATTCACTCTCCCGAAGTCAAAGTCGGACGAATTCAAAACTTTAAGAATTGGAGTGCTGCATTGGTTCCCGACGCGAACAAAACTTGTTTGGGCATGGAATATTTTTGCAATGAAGGCGAGGAACTTTGGGAAATGTCGGATGCTGAACTTGTGGCATTAGCAACTCGGGAGTTGGTTGAGTTGGGTTTGGCAAAAGCTGCGGATGTTGAGGATGGGGTGGTGTTGCGGCAGCCGAAGGCTTATCCTGTTTACGATGCGGAATATCGAGGACACTTGGAGGTGCTTGAAGGTTTTTTGAAGGGAATGGAGAATTTGCAGACGATCGGGCGAAATGGTATGCACCGATACAACAATCAAGACCATTCTATGCTAACGGGGATGCTGGCCGCGAGAAATATTCTTGGGGAAAAGCACGATTTGTGGGATGTGAATACTGAGCGATCGTACTATGAAGATTTTAGTGTCGATCGCTCCAAGGACAAAAAAGATGCGTCTTTGATTTCGCAGTGAATATAGCCAGCCGAAATAGGGATTGCCATGAAAAAAGCCAACCTGCCAAACTTAATCGGCTTCGCAGCAAGCATCTTTTTGCTCCTGCTTTCAGTGCAGCGGTTTGTCCCTATCCAACTCAACTTAATCGAAGCGATAGCCGCGATCGCTTCTGCTTGGAGTGTTTGGCTGCTTGCTAAAAACAATTCCCTGGGCTGGTGGGTCGGCTTAATCGGAGTTATCACCTACGCTGCGGTGTTTTATCAAGTTAAACTTTACGGCGAAGTTGCGATTCAATTCTTCTATTTAATCACGAGTTTGCAAGCAATTTATATTTGGCTGCGGGGCGGCGAAAACAGCACAGAAAAACCTGTATGTCGCATTTCTCAACGCTGGCTCATCCTCACCGCAGTGTTAGTTACAGTTGCTGTATTTGGCTTGCGAACAGTATTAGTATCTTTGGGCGGCGCCGCACCATTTTGGGACGCCCTGACAACTATCTTAAGCGCGATCGCCCAGTTGTACCTGATGGAACGCTATCTCGAAAGCTGGTATTTATGGATTGTTGCAGACACGATTTACGTTCCCTTGTATGCCTCGCGGGGGCTATATCTAACGAGTATTTTGTACGCGATTTTTTGGTTTATGGCAATTCACGGACTGCAAAATTTCCAGCGGATTTACTCGGAACAAAAGTTAAAACAGCAGCAATCTTTATGATACTCGGTGTTACTGTAGGCAAATTTTACCCCTTCCACAAAGGACACGACTACTTAATTCGAGAAGCTAAAAAGAAGGTCGATCGTTTAATCGTTCTCGCCTGTTATAAAACAAATCAAGCAGTTGCAGGAAGCGTTAGAGCCGACTGGATTCGGTTTTTGCATCCCGACGCAGAAGTTATCGAAGTGCTCGACGATTTGCCAGAAGCTCCCGAACCTTGGGCTCAGAGGACTCTTGAGGTGCTTTCCGGGCGAAAACCCGATATCGCTTTTACTTCAGAGGATTACGGCGAACCTTGGGCAAAACTGATGGGATCTCAACACTGTGCAGTCGATCGCCAACGGCTCAAATTCCCGATTTCTGGAACGCAATTGCGATCGCACCTAGCCGAAAACTGGCAAATGCTGACTCCCCCAGCCAAAGCTTATTTTGCCAAACGAGTCTGCGTGCTGGGTGTAGAATCGAGTGGCACGACTACCCTAGCACGATCGCTCGCACAGCACTACCAAACTGTTTGGGTTCCCGAATACGGCAGGTGTTACTGGGAAGGCAGGCAATATTCGCCCGATCCTGAAATTTGGGACAGCTATGAATTTGTAGAAATTGCCAAGAAACAAGCTGTTATAGAAGACCATATTGCTACTCGCGCTAACAAAGTCGTTATTTGCGATACAGACCCTTTAGCTACTTGTATTTGGCACAAACGTTACGTTGGTTCAGAACATCCGACGATCGAGCAAATCGCTGACAGCCGCCGCTGCGATTTGTATATTTTGACTCAGCCGGATTTCGGATTTGTTCAGGATGGAACGCGAGAAAGCGAACATTTACGGATGACTATGCACCAGTGGTTTGTTGAGGTTCTTCAGAAGAAAGGCAAGCGGTATATTACTGTCGGAGGAAGGCACGAGTTGCGAATGTCGCAGGCAATTAGGGCGATCGATTCAGTGCTGGTGTTTGAACCGTTAAAGGAAGTTCACCCAAATTTTTGCGAACCACTAAACTAGGGAAAACATTTGTAACAATATTCCAAACGACTTGTGGAATGTCAACACCGAGCGATCGTACTATGAAGATTTTAGTGTCGATCGCTCCAAGGACAAAAGAGATGCGTCTTTGATTTCGCAGTCTAGTTGCAGGGCAAGCTCATCTAATTTGGTATAAATTGTACTTGACAAAAAGGCAATGATCGGGTGTGCACCATTTAATGATG
>NZ_JAUBVR010000165.1:0-2911 GCF_036705955.1 Microcoleus sp. A6-C6
CGGATTATACATAAAGACATCAAACCCGCCAATATTCTTATTAATCCAGAAACCAAACAAGTCAAATTAATTGACTTCAGTATTGCATCTTTACTACCACGAGAAACCCAAACCCTGATTAATCCCAATGTCTTAGAAGGAACCCTAGCTTATATTTCTCCCGAACAAACAGGAAGAATGAATCGGGGAATTGACTACCGCACAGATTTTTATTCCTTGGGTGTAACTTTCTACGAATTACTCACGGGAGAATTACCATTTCAATCAAATGACCCGATGGAATTAGTACATTCTCATATTGCCAAACAATCACCAAATATGAATCAACCTCACCCCAACAGGTTGCCGTTGGCGGGTGAGGTTGATTTTCCTATTCCCCAAGTCCTTTGTGATATCGTCATGAAACTGATGACCAAAAATGCTGAAGATAGATATCAAAGTGCTTTAGGATTAAAATATGATTTAGAAAAATGTTTAACTCAACTTCAAGAAACTGGTGAAATTCAGAGTTTTGAAATAGCTCAGAGGGATCTGTGCGATCGCTTCCTCATCCCCGACAAACTCTATGGAAGAGAAGCCGAAGTATCAACCCTACTCCAAGCGTTTGAACGTGTTAGCCAATGTGCAACAGAAATGATGCTGGTAGCTGGGTTTTCGGGAATTGGTAAAACTGCGGTTGTCAACGAAGTGCATAAACCAATTGTTAGACAACGGGGTTATTTTATCAAAGGCAAATATGACCAATTTAATCGGAATATCCCCTTCTCAGCCTTTGTGCAAGTATTCCGTGATTTAATGGGGCAGTTGCTTAGTGAAAGCGACACCGAACTACATATCTGGAAAACTCAGATTCTTCAGGCTCTAGGGGACAATGGGCAGGTAATTATCGAAGTCATTCCCGAATTAGAACGCATTATTGGTAAGCAAGCACCTGCGACAGAATTATCAGGAACGGCGGCACAAAATAGATTTAATTTACTATTTCAAAAGTTCATTCAAGTCTTCACAACTAAAGAACATCCCTTAGTGATATTTTTGGATGATTTACAGTGGGCTGATTCTGCCTCACTCAATTTGATGCAAATTTTGATGAACGAGTTGGAAAGCCACTATTTATTGATGATCGGGGCTTACCGAGATAATGAAGTTTCACCGGCGCATCCCTTAATGTTGACCTTAGATGCTGTAGCCAAAGCCAACGCCACCATCAATACCATTACTTTGGGTTCCCTCAGTCAGGGTAGCTTAAACCAGCTAGTCGCTGACACGCTCAACTGCCATATTTTGAGCGCGGAAGCCTTAGCAGAACTGATTGCTGTCAAAACAAAAGGTAATCCCTTTTTTGCTACTCAGTTTCTCAAAGCATTGTATGAAGATGGATTGATTCAGTTCGATCGCAACCTGGGACATTGGCAGTGTGATCTAGCAGAGATTCGCTCTGTTGCCATGTCCGATGATGTTGTGGAATTTATGGCATCACAGTTACAAAAACTGCCCTCTGATACGCAATATATTCTGAAATTAGCCGCTTGTATTGGCGCACAGTTCGATTTGAATACTCTGGCGATCGTCTCTGAGCAATCTGAATCTGATGTCGCCGTCGCCCTTTGGAAAGCCTTGCAGGAAGGGTTAATCATCCCCCAAAGTGAAATTTATAAGTTCTACGTGGGCGAACTAGATACAACCCAAAACACACAAACTGAAACGCTCAATTATAAGTTTTTGCACGATCGCGTCCAACAAGCTGCCTATTCCCTCATTCCTGACGATCGGAAACAAATTACCCATCTGCAAATAGGTCAACTTTTGCTGCAAGATGCGTCACCGAGTACAAAGGAAGAGAAACTGTTTGATATTGTCAATCATCTTAATATTGGCAGATATCTGATAATTCAACCGTCGGAACGGACAGAATTAGCACAACTGAATTTGAACGCTGGAGGTAAGGCGAAAAATTCCACAGCCTACGCCGCCGCAATGGATTATCTAAAAATAGGGATTGAGCTATTACAAGCAGACTGCTGGAAAACAGAGTACGAATTAGCATTGAACCTCCATGTGGCAGCAACGGAAGCCAGTTATTTGAATGGTGATTTTGAGGATATGGAACATCTTGCTGTATTAGTATTGCAGCAGGCGCAGACAATTTTCGACAAAGTGAAAATCTACGAAATTCAAATTGCGGCGCAAACAGCCCAAAGCCAGATGTTAGCAGCGATCGCAGTGGGAAGAAACGCCCTAGCCCAATTGGGAGTAGAACTCGGCACGGAAGTAGACGAAGCCAAGATTGGTAAAGTCTTACAATATCTTGACAACCAACTTCAGGGAAGAGAAATTAGCGAGTTGATTGATTTGCCTGTGATGAGCGATCCCGTTACTCTTGCTGCGATGCAACTGTTAGGCACCTTGTTTGCCCCCGTACTCCAAAGAATGCCTGGATTATTGCCTCTGTTGAGTGCGACGATGGTGAGGTTGTCCATCCAGTTTGGTAATGCACCCACTTCGACAGTTGGTTACGCGATTCATGGCATGGTACTGTGTGCTTTTTTGGGCGAAGTTCAAACAGGCTATAAGTTTGGCTCCTTAGCGCTCTCATTGCTGGAGCGATTTAATGTTCAGGCAATGAAGTCCATCACCCTCAGTCTGTTTGGGATTTTCATCCAACATCACCAGCAAGCACTCAGGGCAACGATACCGATGCTAAAAGAAAGCTACAGCACAGGCATGGAGACAGGTGATTTTCTCTTTGCTGGTTATGGGATCGCGTGTTATGGCAATATTGCGCTTTACTCAGGTGTAGACCTAGACACATTGGGCTATGAATTGATTGCTTACAGTAGACCTCCTGCGAAAATATCAAATGCTCGCCTGTTGTAATGATAAATACAGGTCATAATTGTAAATTCCTGCA
>NZ_JAUBVR010000048.1:0-16866 GCF_036705955.1 Microcoleus sp. A6-C6
TCTGGCTTTTCGCTCATCTGACTACATTACCATATTTTTCGGCTCTCAATCAACTATTTTTTACCTGAATCCTTACGATAAAGCTAAACTCATCAGCATCTTAACTCAAACTTTAACCAACGGTTCCCTCGGCATAAAAAAAACTCCCGGCGTGTGTGGCGGTGATGCTTGTGTTGGCAATACTCGCATACCCGTTTGGTCGCTGGTGTGCGATCGCTATCTGGGTGCAAATGATGGGCGAATTTTGCAAGACTTTCCCCATTTGACCGCCGCTGATTTAGTAAATGCGTGGGCTTATGCTGATGCTTACCCAGAAGAAATTCAAGCAGCAATAGCTAGAAATGAAGCAGCATAAAACATGGCACGAATATCCCATAACACGACTTACCGACTCCGACAAAGAAACCGGTTTTTTTATCTAACCTGTCGGTAGCAACAAAGTATTTTCGCGAAAAACCCGGTTTCTGGCCCCCATGCTAAGTCCTATTTGCCCAAACCCATCCTAAAATCTTACTAAATGCACCAAGATTAGGTAGAATCATCTGGGTGTCAGAGGATTAACTATATGCGCTGGGTTCGATATGTGGCGATCGCCATTGTCAATGCTTTCGGTGTCGTCATCGGTATAATTTGGGTTGCAATCCCCGCAACACTCGCTCAACCTTCCCTAAACTACCAACTCGCACTCTCGGCGCGACAGCCAGACGGCGACACTCCGCAATCGCTCCCGGAACTCTACAAATTGCGCGATCGCCTCAAGGTACAATTAGATAAACTTGCCCAAACTCCCGACAGCAGTCTGTTTTCCCCAGAATATTGGCAACCAGAAAGCCCCCGCAACCAATCCCAAACTCTGACGCAGCAACTCCAAAACGTTCAAAATCAGATTCAAATAGAAAAACAAGCCAAAAATAATTGGGATGAAGCTGCTAGAATTGCCTCCCAAGCCGTCGTCATTGGACGCACTTCTAAAGCCGATCCCGCTACTTGGGAAGAGTCGCAACGCTTTTGGCAATTGGCTATCAATAACCTCCGACTCATTCCCCACGGTTCTTTTTTGGCTGAACGGGCGATCGACAAAACCATCGAATATCAAGGAAACCTCACTGTTGCTACCTACGAATGGCAAGTAGCACGGTCTGCACAGAAAATTAGAGCCGAGGAAGAACAGGTAAGAGAAATCGCCAGAAAAGAGCAAGAACAAAAAGAATTTGCTCGCCGAGAAATAGAGAGACAAGAACAAGAGAAAAAAGAACTCGCCCGCAGAGAACTAGAAAGACAAGAATTTGCCAAGCAAGAATTAGTCCGCCAAGAACAAGAAAAACAAGAACTCGCCCGCAGAGAACTAGAAAGACAAGAATTTGCCAAGCAAGAATTAGTCCGCCAAGAACAAGAAAAACAAGAACTCGCCCGCCAAGCAAAAGAAAGGCAAGAATTAGCCCTAAAAGAACTAACCAGACAAGAATTAGAAAAGCAAGAATTAGCCCTAAAAGAACAACAAAGACAAGAATTAGAACTCAATCAACCAGCAAGTCCTCAACCAACTCCAGAATCAACCGCAACAGCAACTCCCGCCCCAGTAACGCCCGCCGCCTCGCCGTCGAACTTCTTCTTTGCAGGAGATACTAATAGAGACGGCAACATTAATCAGCTAGACGAAGCCGGAAAGGATCAATGGTCATTGTCCAGCGGCGCGCTAATTCTATTTAGCGATCGCCATAACGATGATCGCCGCAGCAAAATACCGACTTGGCAACAAACCAAGGTTAGCGTCCCCCGTCGCGCAGCCATGCTTTCTCAAGTTAACTTAATCCTGTCTGAAAACTTCAAAAACTCTCAATTATTCATCACTGCTGATAGCATTGCTAGCCCTCACATCAGCGTTTTTCAGAAAACGGGTGACGGCTGGAAACCTGTAGATATATCCGGTGCTAAACCCCTAGTTTTTAGCACGAATATTGTATTAGGTGTGGAAGCAAAACAATTTGCCGATCGCAACTGGAACGGCACCGTGAATCTCAAAGCAACAGCCGAAAACAACGGTCAACAAATCGCCGCCACAACCATCCAAATGGGCGTTACTCCTTGGATCATGCCTGCTAATACCGCGCCAGTTACAGAGGTTCAAGTCAGCGACAGAGGTTCGGCAAACAGCGAATTTATCTCCCAACTCAAACAAGCTGTAGAACCCACGGGCGCTCAAGTAAAAATCATCCAGGGTGATAATGCTTGGATGCAAGACATTCAGAAAAACGGCTACGTTCAAGTTCCCCAAAAATTGGAAGTAGGTCAAGTTGATGTCGCCATAAAAAGCAATCGTGACCAAGAGGAAAACCTGCCTGCTAAATCAACTAAAGAGCGGGATTTGAGAGTATTTAAAATTGGCAATTCTCGCTCTAAAGACCCTGTAAATCAGTGGTCTGATGGATACGGAAATTTGCAGGTGACGCCACCGATTCCCGGACACCCAATGGGTCGAGTTTATTACGGGAATTCGGGGAATGTTGGTTTTAATCCAGAGGTACTTGATTTTATTCAAGCTCAAAGAATTCAAGGACCTGCGGTGGATATTGATACTTCTTGGCTTTTGACTCGCCAAGTCGATGAAATTATCAATTTTATTCCCAGTCAAACTCCCGGAAAATATCTAATGGCGATCGCCAGTCCAGAAGCCGGAGTAAAGCTGTTAGAAGAATTGGCGGGTAAAGGTTACGGCGAGGTTACTATCAATCGCGGTTTGAGCAATGAAACTACAGTCAGCGCGGCCTTGAAAAATCAAGCTTTAATTCAACACAATCTCAATTTGCAAAAACAGAAAATTAACCCGATTTTAGACAAATTGAAAAGAGAGTTTTCACTGACAGACGACCAAATCGTTCAAGTTCCAGCGATGTTTGGCTACAGCGGTTATGCTTGGTGGCCGAATATGGTCAATTCGGTACCAGTCAACGGCAAGTTGTTAGTTTCTAATCCCCGCGGCCCGATGATTGACGGTCTAGATTACACTCAAGAAAGATTGCGCCAACTGCTGCTTCCTGCTGGTGTTAGTGTGAGTTTTTTGAACGATCGCTATTATCAAGAATTGAAAGGAAACGTGCAGTCGGCGACGAATACTGTCAGGAAGCCTGAACCACGACCTTTTTGGCAGTCTTTGCCTAATAATTGAGATCGGTAGAAAATTGCGATCGCAAATTGCGCTCAATATTTACCACGTTTGTAGTGAGGAATTTAGTCCTCAGTGCGATCATCCCCCTTGCACCCTCAGTATCATTGAGGCATCATCGGATTTGATATAACTAGGACTTACGCACGGGTGGTCAGAAACCGGGTTTTCCCCGAAAATCCTTGTAATGCAGAGATTAGGTAAAAAACCCGGTTTCTTTGGCCTTAATGCACAAGTCCTGATAACGTAAAATGTCTAAAAGCGGTATTTGTACAAGAAATTTAGTCCTATGAGTAACGAACTCGAAAACAATCAAATTTTGACCCAGCAACCGGAAACAATTGCCACTGACAGCGATGAGTTGGCGAACACTGCAATTGCCAGTCCCCATCCAACTTCCGAAGCAGCAGAAACTCCCGCTGAAATCCCTCCAATTGAAGATGCTTTGACAGCAACTTCCGAACCCCCAGAAACTCCTACAGAAAATCTCCCCAGTGAAAGTGTTTTAGCAGCAACTTCCTTACCAACAGAAACTCCTGCTGAAATTGCCGCGCGAGAAGATATTTCAACGGCAATGGACGAAGCCGAAACAATTCCAATTGCGGCCGATATTGCACCGGAAATAATTCAAAATGAAAATCACCAGACTCAACTAAATCAAACGGAGAATCCCGATCCGAAACAACATCGAGTTTGGCAAATATTGACAGTTTTTTTCAGCGGAATGTTAGTCGGTTCCGTCCTCAGTCTAGGTGCTTTTCTAGGGTGGAAAATGTATCAAGAAAGAGCAAACATTCAAATCAAACTGCACTCAGACGTACCCCTCCCCGAAAGCCCTCCCCCTGTCCCAACAGCGCGCGCCTACCGCCAGCCCGGAGTGGGTCCAGCACCCCAGCAGGCACTGCCCCCCACAATTGCTCCGTCACCTGGCCAGCCTCAAATACCCTCCCTGTCAGGCGTTCCGCAACTTGCTTCCCCGTCGCCGCTGCCTTCTCCCGCTGCCCTGGAAACCCCTGTAACTGAGCGAGTTAGCTTTCAAGCCGGTGCTACCGGAACTACTCTCAGCAATAGTTTGCGAGCAAACAAATCCAAACGCTACTTGGTAGAATGCAATAGCGGCCAAAGCATGACAATAAAGGTTCAAGAAGGTCAAGTTAGTGCAGATATTATTGCTCCTAACGGTGAAAAAGTAGGTACTGTTGATAGCACAGGTCAGTGGCAAGGTCAACTAGCCAGCAGCGGCGATTATACTATTGAAATTTCGGGCGATCGCCAAGCAAACTACGGTGTTAAAATTGAAGTCAAATAGCAAGTATAATTGTATCAAGGGGTAGTTGCAAAATACATCAACCCACCCTGGTTGCCAGTTACCAATTACCAATTACCAATTACTAATTACTAATTACCAATGGTCGCACAAGTATCTCCAAGCATCTACGAAGCAAAAACCCAAGAAATTGCCAAAGAAATTCTGAAGGCAACTCAAGACAAAAAGCGATCGTTTTTTGGCCAATTGCAAGACCAAATGCGCTGGGACGATAAGCTGATGGATTGGGCAATGGCTAGCCCCGGACTGCGGGTGCAATTGTTTCGATTTATTGACTGTTTGCCCGCCCTCCGCAGCAAGCCGGAAATTGCCCGCCACTTGCAAGAATACCTGACTGTGGAAGAGGTAGAATTGCCGGAAGCATTGAAAAAATTGCTCAGCTTTGCTAACGCTGATTCGGTTCCCGGCCAATTGGCTGCGACGACGGTTGCGCCTGCGGTGGAAACTCTGGCGCACAAGTATATTTCTGGGGAAAATATCAAGCAGGTAATTAAAACCTTAGAGCGACTTCGCAAAGATAAAATGGGTTTTACAGTTGACCTTTTGGGGGAAGCTGTAATTACCGAAACTGAGGCGCAAGTTTATCTGAATCGCTATTTGGAATTGATGACGGAATTGACCAGTGCAGCAAAGAATTGGTCGCAGGTAGATGCAATTGACAAGGCTGATGGCGAAACTCTGCCGCGAGTGCAAGTATCTGTCAAATTAACTGCTTTTTATTCTCAGTTTGATCCGCTGGATGCTAAAGGCAGCGAGGAGAAAGTCAGCGAGAGAATTCGCTTGTTATTGCGGCGCGCGAAGGAATTGGGAGCGGCTGTTCATTTCGACATGGAACAGTACGCATACAAGAGTTTAACTCTCAGTATTCTGAAAGACTTATTGTTAGAGGAAGAGTTCCGCAGTCGCACAGATGTTGGAATTACAATGCAGGCATATTTGCGCGATAGCAAACAAGATTTGCAAGGCATTATTGCTTGGGCAAAAAAACGCGGAAATCCGGTAACGGTGCGTGTGGTAAAAGGTGCTTACTGGGATCAGGAAACTATCAAGGCGATGCAGAAAGATTGGCCGCAGCCTGTCTATAATGATAAAGTTGCTACGGATGCAAATTTCGAGCAGATGACTCAGTTGCTGCTGGAAAATCACGAATATTTGTATGCTGCAATTGCCAGTCACAACGTGCGATCGCAAGCCAGGGCGATCGCGATTGCCGAAACTCTCAACATACCGCGCCGCCGCTTTGAAATGCAAGTGCTGTATGGCATGGGGGACAAATTGGCCAAGCTTTTGGTCGATCGAGGTTATCGCGTCCGAGTCTACTGCCCCTACGGCGATTTGCTCCCAGGCATGGCTTATTTGATCCGCCGGTTGCTGGAAAATACCGCCAACAGTTCGTTTATTCGGCAAAGTTCCGAAGAAATGCCGATCGACCAATTATTAGCCGCCCCAGTAGCCAATGGCAACGACCAGATAGCTTACAGCAAAGTATTCCCCAACGTCGCCGATACCGACTACGCCAATATAAAATTGCGGCAACAAGCAGAAACAGCCATCAAATCAGTGCGCGCCAACCTAGGCAAAACCTACTTACCCCTAATCGATGGCGAGTACCAAAACACCGAAACAACAGTTAATTCCCTCAACCCTTCCAATCCCGCAGAAATAGTCGGCAAAATCGGATTGCTATCAGAAGCACAAGCCAAACAAGCCCTAGAAGCAGCCAAAGCAGCCTCTACGAGTTGGCGGAAAACCCCCGTTCGCCAGCGCGCCGGAGTCCTGCGAAAAGCAGCAAAATTGATGGAACAACGGCGGCATGAACTATCAGCTTGGATGGTATTTGAAGTCGGGAAACCTGTCAGAGAATGCGATGCCGAAGTCTCGGAAGCCATTGATTTCTGTCGCTACTACGCCGACGAAATGGAACGGTTGGAACAAGGGCAAAATTACGATATAGCTGGAGAAAACAACCGCTATACTTATCAGCCACGCGGCATTTCTCTGATTATTTCCCCTTGGAATTTCCCCCTCGCAATTCCCGTCGGGATGACAGTTGCATCGCTAGTTGCAGGTAACTGTACTTTGCTCAAACCCGCAGAATTTTCCTCAGTAATTGCGGCTAAAATAGCGGAAATTTTGCTAGAAGCTGGAATTCCCAAAGGCGTATTTCAATACGTGCCTTGCAAAGGTTCAACCGTTGGGGCGTACATGGTGAAACACCCAGACGTTCACATGATTACTTTCACCGGTTCTCAGGAAGTTGGCTGTCAGATTTATGCGGATGCTGCGATTTTGCAACCGGGCCAAAAACACCTGAAGCGAGTAATTGCGGAAATGGGCGGCAAGAATGCCATTATTGTCGATGAAAGTGCCGATTTAGACCAAGCCGTTGCGGGGGTGGTTTATTCGGCATTTGGATACAGCGGCCAAAAATGTTCTGCTTGTTCGCGGGTAATTGCGATCGAGTCGGTGTACGATGCTTTTGTGGAAAGATTGGTAGAAGCCACGCGATCGCTCAATGTCGGTGTAGCCGAAAATCCCGGCACTCAAGTCGGGCCAGTCATCGATGCCACCGCCCAGTCGCGCATCCGCGAATACATCGAAAAAGGTCGCGCCGAAGCTAAGATAGCCTTAGAAATGGCGGCACCAGAAACCGGTTATTTTGTCGGCCCAGTGATTGTTACGGAAGTATCGCCGACTGCAACTCTCGCCCAAGAAGAAATTTTTGGCCCGGTGTTGTCGGTGATTCGGGCTCATAATTTCAGCGAAGCGATTACCATTGCTAACGGTACAAATTTCGCTTTAACCGGTGGATTGTATTCTCGCACGCCTTCGCATATCGATCGCGCCCAAGCCGATTTTGAAGTCGGAAACCTGTACATAAATCGCGGAATCACCGGCGCAGTGGTATCGCGGCAACCCTTCGGAGGATTCAAACTTTCGGGAGTTGGTTCCAAAGCCGGCGGCCCGGATTACTTGCTGCAATTCCTCGAACCTCGCACAATAACGGAAAATATTCAGCGGCAGGGTTTTGCGCCGATTGAAGGAGTAGACGATTAATCATTGGTGTTAACTTAACGTCAAACGTACTCATAGACTGCTGTTTACCGCCGAGGCCAGATCCCCCCTAGCCCCCCTTAAGAAGGGGGGGACAAGATTCTTCTCAAAGTCCCCCTTCTTAAGGGGGATTTAGGGGGATCTCGCAAGAGGATAAAAGCGAGATTTTTCAATGGTTTCAGTTTTTCTAGGGTGCTCTTCGGCGCACCTTACGACTAGGGTAATAACAAAAAACTTCTGTCAGATTAGCTAGTTATAAAATGGAATCTACTAAAAATCGCGATCGACTAAATTCTCACAACCCTCCACTTGACAAGTGGTTGCGATTTTTAATTATAGCCGTATTAGCGATCGGCATTTTATTTCGCTTCGGAAATCTCGATCGCAAATTTTACTGGATTGACGAAACCTATACTTCTTTGAGGGTTTCTGGCTACACCGAAGCCGCAATGCTTAAACAAATTTCGTACCAGAAAATAACCTTGCCCTCCGATTTACAAAAATACCAGCAGATCAATGCCGGAAAAACTTTAACTGACACACTACATTCTTTAGTAACCGAAGACCCCCAACACCCGCCACTGTATTACATACTAGCGCGATTTTGGGCGCAATGGTTCGGCACTTCGGTTGCAGCAATGAGAAGTTTAGCCGCCGTGATTAGCTTGCTAGTATTTCCCGCTATTTATTGGCTGGCTTGGGAGTTGTTTGAATCATCAGCAGTAGGGTGGATGGCGATCGCAATTTTCGCAATTTCTCCCTACCACATCCTATTTGCCCAAGAAGCCAGACAGTACAGTTTGTGGACATTAACTACCATTTTATCCAGTGCAGCGTTGCTGCGAGCAATGCGCCCTGACTTAACTCAAAATTCAATTTTGCTGGTTTCTCGCTGGGCACTTTACGCAGTCACAGCAGCAATGGGACTGTACACCCACTTGTTATTTGTCTGCGTCGCCGCCGCCCATGCAATCTACGTCGCAGTCATTGCCAACTGGCGCGATGTTAAAACATTTATTGCCTATTATGCAGCAGCAATGGTGGCCTTAATCGGCTTCATGCCTTCTCTCGTAAATACTGTAGAAAACTTCAATCAAGTTAGAAGTACAACAGTATGGGCAGAACAGAAAAATCTATTAAGATTAGTTAGCAGGTGGGTTGGTTCAATCAGCATAGGATTTTTTGATATTGGCATTGATGGCACTGCCAACGTCACACAATTAGCCTTGGTAATTCCAGTTGGCATCATGATTGTAGCTTTAGTCGGCTATGCGATTTATTTTCTGTACCGACATACACCAAAACGGGTTTGGTTACTGATCTTGTTATTAATTGCCACAACCGCTTTGTTTTTAGCAGTGCCTGATATACTAAAAGGTGGAAGGCGATCGACAAATCCGCGATATTTAGTTCCATGTTATGTGGGAATTCAGCTAGCAGTTGCTTACCTGCTGTCTGCCAAAATTAGCAACAATTTGGCTAGTTTCCAGCAGCAAAAACTGTGGAGAGTAGTGACAATTGCACTGTTTTCGGTCGGAATTATATCGGCGGGAATTAGTTCTCAAGCCGATAGTTGGTGGAATAAAGGCAGCGGTTGGTTGCGCGCGGAATTGGAAGTAGCTAGCACTGTGAATCAAGCTAGAAATCCCCTGATGATCAGCGATGCGAATATCGCATACATCATGCCTTTGAGTTATCGCTTGCAACCACAAGTCAAATTGCTAATAGAACCGCGCTGTTATACTTCTTGCTACAAAAATCGAGAATTGGCACGGAAAAAACCTGAACCACCGAAAATTCCCGGCGGTTTCGGCGACTTGTTTTTATACAGACCGTCCTCAACTTTGCGATCGGCAATTGAACAGCAAAACTATCAAATAGATCCGGCGGTTGGTAATGTCGAGCTCAATCTATGGAAAATTACTAAAAAATAATCTGCAAGGATTAAGGCGAAAAACTGGTTGATTTCCAAAAATGTCTGGTTCACCGCGACAGACTGCCAAGAAACTGAATTTTGGGAAGTATGTCTAGAGTAGAGTTCAATATGGCTGCGTTTCGCGGTAGACTAGAAATTAAGAATAACAAAAATAACATCAAAAATCTCAAATGACAGTCACTGAAACATCGAATATTCGCAGACTGCTGTGCGATCCAGACTTAGGGCTGATTCCTCACCTAGAAAAATCCCTGAAAGACTTACACTCGTCTGCGATCGCCAATGGAGAGAAATTTAAGGTAGAACCTTACGATATTGAACTCAAAAGCTGCCACACTCAGAAGCATCCCAACGACCAAAAACCCCTTGTCACTCAGTCAGTGTTAATGAAAATTCCCCTGACTGGAAAAGTTCAAGACAAGATGCACTTATATCTGATCGCAAGTGAGTTGCAGAACCAAATCGATATCAAAATTATCGATTGGAGTGCCTTAGAACGCCGCCAATACGACATTCACGGCATCCCTTTAAAGCAGCCGATTACCAAAATAGATGGCGAGATGAATTACGAGTTAGTATTCGATCGACCAAATTACTGCTGCATCACTCTGTGCCGCCAATTTGACTTGACTTATGCCGCCAATTATTAAGATCCCAGATAAGAGTCGGCGGTTGAAACCGCAACGACACAAACGAAGTCCGCCTTCGCGGACTCAAGGTGCGCATTGCGCACCTTGTGATGATGTTGCACATCGCGGGTAGCACAAATGGAATTTAAACTGATCGATTGGCAGTTTCCGCCAGAATCTGCTTAATTTGAGCAGGAGTCAGACTCGGATTGGCTTGCAACATCAAAGCTATCACCCCAGATACGTGCGGCACTCCCATCGAAGTACCAGCAAAATATCGATAGGGAACCCCAGGTTGAGAGAGTGGCACAGTTGAATAAACGTCCCCAGCATCGGCCCTGCCGCCATCGCCGCCCGGAGCCACAAAATAACTAATTGTGTCAGATCCCGCCCGGTTAGAATAATCTGTAAACAAGCCGTTGCGGTTAACAGCACCGACAGCAATTCCTACCTCATTCGCAAACTTAGCCGGATAATCTACCTCCGGGCGAGCATCATTTCCTGCCGCCGAAATCACTACCACACCTTTAGCTTCCGCCGCTCGAATTACACTCAATTCGCGATCGTTGATCTGTTGACCGCCAAAACTAATATTAATGATTTTCGCACCATTTGCCACCGCGTAATTAATCGCGTTAATTTCATCTATAATTTTGCCTACTCCTGTGCTATTGAGTATTTTCAAAGGCATAATTTTCGCAGTCGGAGCCGTTCCAGTTATTCCCACTCCATCTCTTTTTGCAGCAAGTAAACCAGAGATATGAGTACCGTGGCTGTTATCATCCATCGGGTCATTATCGTTGTTGGCAAAATCCCATCCCCGGAAATCATCAACAAAGCCATTGCCATCATCATCTACGCCGTTGCTAGCTTTATTTCTACCTGCGGCATCAACGCCATTTTCCCCACCATTGCTCCAAATATTCCCTGTTAAATCCGGGTGATTGTAGTCAACTCCGCTGTCGATAATTGCTACAACAATGCCGTCTCCAGTCAAGCCATTCGCCCAAACTTCTGGAGCCTTAATTAAGTCTCTGCCCCACTCGTCGCCGCCCAAGTCGGGAACATCAGGAAAAGTTGCAACACCTTGAGCTTTAGCAACTGCCGCCGCCGCATTCACCAAACCGAACCCAGAACGAGAGTCAAAATCCGGTGAGTTGCTGGGATTTTCAGGAACAATATTGGCAGGAGTTGCAGATAAATTTAGGGTAAAATTTGTATTACCTTGGTTTTGATAAACTCGGACAAAGTATGTTCCGGGTGCCAAATTTTTGAGATCGATAGATTCTGGCGATAAACCCGATTCTTTAGCAGAAGCAATAATATCGGTAAAGTCAATAGAATTGTCGCCATTAATATCTTTAATCACGGCCACGTCAACATCGGCACTAAAACCGCTGACAGTTAATTGAAAGTCGTTATTTGCAGGCAAAGTAAAGCGGTAAAGGTTGTCTGGGCGAGCATTGCTAACCGAGTCGGCGATGGTTTGAGTGCTGCTCAAAACGCCTAAATCGCGGGCTTGGCTGAGTTGGTTGCTTAATACGGTATTTGCAGAGATGAATTTACCGCTGAGGTTTTGTGGAGATGTGTTGGCGACTTCGCCTAAAATAGCACCGGATTGACGAATTTTAATTACTGTATTGGGAGTGTCCGCAACTGCTTCCAAAGTGAGGTCTGCTTCGGTAAGATTGTCGGTTAGTCCGATCGCATCCTCAAAACTGTTAAAGTCAGTAATCAGGTCTGCAACAGCCGGATCGGAGACTGGGGAGTTGCTGCTGAGGACAAAGGTATCTGCGCCCAAACCCCCTGTCAGCGTATCTTTGCCCCCATCGCCCACTAAAACGTCGCTACCGTTGCCGGCGTAGAGGGCATCATCTCCCCTACCTCCCTGCAAGGTATCGCTGCCCTTGCCGCCAAACAGCAAGTCGTTGCCGGTACCGCCGTTAAGCAAGTCATTCCCGACACCACCGAAGAGTGTATCGAAATTGCCACCGCCGAGGAGTCTGTCATTACCATTATCACCGTTGAGGCGATCAGCATCCGAGGAACCGACAATAAAATCGTTACCTCCGAGGGCAAAAAGTCCGTTAGGATAAGGAGTCAAAAAGCCCGGAGTTAATGCGAAACTATTGGGGCTATCATCTAAAAGATAGGAAAGACCGTCAGGGCTCGGGCCGGGCATAGAAATTTACTCCTTAGATAAAATCAATCTAAATTTTAGATTTAAAACATGAAATTGTCTTTAAGTAATCTACCATCCCAAATTCACTAATCAGGAGCGGAAAATGGGAAAAGAACACTTGCATCGAATTCAGAATTTTTTCAACCTCGCCAAAGCGCGTTTAAAGCCTTATTTGCGCTATGTGATTCTGGGCGGAACGTTTTTATTTATTGCCAAAGCTTTTTTAACTCACTGGCGAGAAGTCGCGAATATTCAAATTCGATCCGAAAGTTTTCCGTTATTGGCGATTGCGCTTGGCATCACTTTACTGTCTCTAATTTTTGTCGGCTGGGTGTGGATGTTAATTTTGCGGGAATTCCGTCAACCTGTAAATGCCGCCTGGGCGATTCAGGTTTTTCTCAAAACTAATATTGCCAAGTATTTGCCGGGGAATATTTGGCATTTTTGGGGTCGAATTTTGGAAGCAAAAAATGCAGGCATTGCGCCGAAAGCTGCTACTCTCAGCGTGTTGTTGGAACCGCTGTTAATGGCTTCTGCGGGCGGGCTGATTGGGTTAATTTGTTTTGAGCGGATCGATGGTTTTTTGCGAATAGTCGGCTGTGCTGCTATTTTGACGGCGATTCATCCCCGAATTTTAAATCCGATCGTCCTGTTTGTAGAGCGGTTGAAGTTATCTAAGAAGAACGGGGAAAATTCCGATGTTGGAGAGGCTGCGGGCGATCGACTAATTTTGCGTTTAGGGTCTAGCTCCAGTCTAGCTAAAAAAACATCTAGCGTCAAGTCCCAACGCCAAAATAATTTGCCAATTAGACGCTATCCTTTAGTGCCGTTAATCGGACAAATATGTTTTATCGGATTGCGGGGTAGCGGATTTTTGCTAACTGTAATGGCTTTAAATCCGGTGAATTTTCTCGATATTCCGAACTTGTTCGGTGCTTTCTGTTTTGCGTTTGTTGTGGGTTTAGTCGTACCGGGTGCGCCCGGAGGCATGGGAGTATTTGAAGCAACGGCGATCGGGCTGTTGTCCGATCGCTTTTCTGTGGCTATAATTTTGAGTGCGGTGGCGTTGTATCGGATAGTTAGTATTTTGGCGGATGTTGCGGGTGCTGCTTTGGCTAAGTGCGATCGCCAGCGCGATCGGCACAGCAAATGAGTGGGAAAATATATAATCCCAGCGGACTTGCCCCGATTATGCAGGAGTCGAAAATATGTATTTTTATTAAGATTTTTTGCATACGTAAGTATGCTGGGTATAGTTGATCTAATAAAAAATTTGTCAGCCTATCTGTTTGGCCGGCTAAGCAACCAAGCCACAAACAATATAGTCTGAATCAATAAATTTAAGACTTGCAAACAAACCGAGTTGCTCTCGTAAAATCCACAATTTTAGGTATTTGTACCGTCAAAGAAACTGGTTTTTTTGAGTTCGGGTGTGCTAGTCCTGGATTTATGAAAAATTATTCACTTTAGGACATAGGGTGCACAGCCATGATACCAGTTTTATCAGAACGATCGATCGAACTTGCGAATCACATCAACGCGGGCAATGGGAGTTTTGGCGAAAAGGGCGATCGGCCCAATAACCCCAGTACAATAGTATTTATCGATGCGGCAGTAGCAGACTATCAAAATCTCCTAGATGGAGTGAAATTGGGAGTAGAAGCAATAATTATCGACTCCCACAGAGATGGAGTCGAACAAATTACCGCAGTCTTAGCGAATCGCACTAATATTGACAGCATTCATCTAGTTTCCCACGGCGAACCAGGAAGGTTGCAACTCGGTAAAACCCGACTATCTATCGATAACCTAGAAGCTTATGGCAAGCAATTGCAGCAATGGCCGCGCGCCTTAGCTGTTGATGCAGACATCCTGATTTACGGTTGCAATGTAGCAGCATCCCGCGCTTGCCAGAAAGTCCGCCAGGGAATTTATTCCCTGTCTCATAGCGAAAGTCGGTTGAAACCGACTGAAAACAATTTCATTAAACAGTCCTCTTTAGAGGACTTTCGCTATGAGACGGGGGTTTCAACCCCCGGCGGAATCGATGGCGAACCAGCCTTAGAATACTTTGGTGAAACGAGAATTGAAACCCTCGGTGTGTTCGATGAACAAGCCGTAGATGGTACCCACTTCCTCCACCGCATTGCCACTCTCACAGGTACAAATATCGCCGCATCCAAGCATCTGACGGGGAGTGCAAAATTAGGAGGAAATTGGGAACTCGAAACACAAATCGGCAATATCAAATCGCCCCTAGCATTCGAGTCAGACGTGATGCAAAATTATGCGTTTGTTCTGAATACCTATGCTGTTACCGATACTTTAGATGGCGCTACGGGTTCTCTGCGAAATGCGATCGAAACAGCCAATTCCAATCCCGGATTAGACACAATTAATTTTAACATTCCCGGCACAGGCCCTTATACCATTACCCTTGGCAATCAAGCCTTACCTGTCATCACCAGTCCAGTTATTATCGACGGCAAATCTCAACCCGGGTATGCTGGAAAACCGATAATTGAACTCAAGGGCAGTTTTGTACAACAACCAGCCTCCTCATCTGTAAACTCTCCTTATGTCACTGGTTTAGAGTTAAGCAAAAGCCCTTTTGGCGGCGCAGAAGATTCCAGTGGCAGTACCATTCAAGGATTGGTTATTAACGGATTTGGAAAGGGCGTAAATTTGCCGAGCAACGGCATTCTGGTGACAACTAATAACAATACCATCCAAGATAACTACATTGGTACTGATATTAGCGGTACGACTGCTGTCGGGAACACTAGCAGTGGGATCAGAATCCAAAATTACACTCTAAACAATTCTCCTAATGTCACCCCCATGACAGCCAATATTATCTCGCGCAACGTCATCTCTGCCAACGAAGGTATTGGAGGTATATTTATTGCTGGAACAGGGTCAGGGGGTATCACAAACACCAAAATTACTGGCAATTACATCGGGACTGATTCCACGGGTGCAATAGCTTTAGGTAACAAGGGTGATGGCATTTTTATCTTAGACAAAAACTCGAATAATACTATCATTGGTGGCACTGCATCGGGAGAAGGTAATATCATTGCTAACAATAATGGCAGCGGGATTGAGGTTGCTAGTAAAAATGCCAACAGTAACACCATACAAGGGAATAGCATTTTTAACAACAAACGCTTAGGTATTGACTTAATCGGTAATACTGGCATCACTCCCAACGATTTAGGCGACGCTGATACAGGCAGCAACAATCTGCAAAATTACCCAGTTCTGACCTCAGTTAGCGGCAACACAGTCAAGGGCATTCTCAACAGCAGTCCTAGCGCCAACTTCCGCGTCGAATTCTTTGCAAATACCAGTTATGACCCCGCAGGTGCAGGTCAAGGTCAAACTTTCCTTGGCTTCCAAGACGTTACTACAGATAGCGCTGGCAATGCTAATATCAACTTCGCCTACACTCCAGTAGCAGGCAAACCGGTTCTCGCTGCTACTGCTACTAACAAAACTACAGGGGATACCTCGGAATTTTCCCGTCGCAATCAATCTCCTATTAATTCAATACCGGGAAGAACCACCACCACTACAACTAACCCTAATAACATTACCATCAACAGCGGAGACGTTGTATATAACGTTTTAGCGACACCCTATCCGTCTGCTATTGACGTTTCAGGTGTAACAGGAAAAGTAGACAGCGTTACCATCACTCTCAACAATGTTAAAACTTCTGAGGGTTTTGGTAGCGGTTCCGGTGTATCCCAGGTCATTAACCTCTTGCTAGTCGGCCCAGAGGGACAAAATGTGGTGTTAATGTCTCAGATTCCATCTGCACCACTTAACAGCGTCACGCTGAAGTTGGATGATAATGCAGCCTCTTTTCTGTCCACTCTTTCTAGTTCCCCAGTACCAACGATCGCTTCAGGAACTTACAAACCGACAAACTATTCACAGATCAGTCGGATTGATGTTTATCCCTTTTCATATAGCAGCGGTACGCCAACACCGACAGGGGCACCAGAGGGGCCTTACGGTTCAACTCTTTCTGTTTTTAACAAAACTAACCCCAACGGCACTTGGAAATTGTATGCAGTTGACGCTGTACCAGAGACGGCTAAAGCTTCCAATGCTACTACTCCTGGAAATATTGCCAGTTGGAGTGTAGACATTGCGACTGATATCGGCAAAGAAACGACGAGTCAAAATACTCCTCGCATCTTCTCTGCTAGCAACAGCAATAGTATCTCTGTATCGGATGCAGATAGCGAGTCGGTGGAAGTTAATCTCAGCGTCACCAGCGGCACTCTTACACTCAAGTCGCTGACGGGTGTTACCGGATCGGGGAATGGTAGCAACATCCTGATTTATACGGGAAAACAGACTGATATTAATGCTGCTTTAGATGGTTTAACTTATACGCCGAATCAGAACTTTAGTGGTACTGATACGCTGACTTTGACGACAAACGATCGCGCATCGGCAGAATTAGGCGGTGTTCTAACAGATGTCGATCGTGTGAATATTACCGTCAACCCGACAACTCCGACTCCGACAACTCCGACTCCGACAACTCCGACTCCGACA
>NZ_JAUBVR010000048.1:16966-47778 GCF_036705955.1 Microcoleus sp. A6-C6
ACTCCGACTCCGACAACTCCGACTCCGACAACGCCGACTCCGACAACGCCGACTCCGACAACGCCGACTCCGACAACTCCGACTCCGACAACTCCGACTCCGACAACGCCGACTCCGACAACGCCGACTCCGACAACGCCGACTCCGACAACAACACCAACGGGTACACCAAATCCGACGCCTGCGCCAACTCCGACTCCGACAACAACACCAACGGGTACACCAACTCCGACGACTGCGCCAACTCCGACGCCTGCGGAAACTCCAACGCCAACGCCGACTCTAATTCCTTCCCCTTCCCCTTCCCCTTCCCCTTCTTCCCCAGATTGCATTTGCAATACTATTGAGTATCCAAAGATCGATCGCCCAAACCAAGCTAACAACACCATCAACGGCAATGGTAGCGGTGAAATTCAGTTTGGCACACCGGAAAACGATGCTTTTTACGGCAGTCCAAATCCGAATATTTTCGATGCCGGTTTAGACGATGACAACCTCTACGGCGGAGAAGACAACGATATCCTTTACGGCAACCGAGGCAATGATTTTATTGACGGCAACAAGGGAGACGATCTCCTGTTTGGCGGCAAGGGAAATGACATCATCCTTGGCTGTGAAGGCGAAGATCTCATCTTCGGAAATCGTGGCAATGATTCAATAAATGGTAAAGAAGACAACGACTTAATCTTTGGCGGTGAAGGTGCTGATTTTATCGATGGTGGCAAAGGTAGCGATATCGAATTTGGAGGCAAGGGAAATGATCTAATCTTCGGCAGCGATGGCGAGGATTCTCTCTACGGCAATTATGGTGATGATACTCTCTGCGGAGGTGTTGGCAATGATTGTCTGAGTGGAGGTGCGGGCAATGATTTGCTAGACGGGTGCGAGGGAAATGATACTTTGATTGGCGGTTTGGGGGATGACTGTCTAATTGGAGGTGGCGGCAGCGATCGCTTTTTACTCTCTACCAATTCCGGGATCGATATTATTGCCGATTTTGAGAATGGCCAAGATTTGCTGATGCTAGGTAATGGCTTGAGATTCGAGGAATTAACTCTGAAGGAAAATAGCGGCTCAACATCGATCAAGTATGTGCCGACTGGGGAAATTATAGCTGTTTTAAATGGAGTTTCGCCTACCAGTATTAATGCAGCAGATTTCACTTTCCTTTAAACTTGTACATCTCTGGAGGTAGAATCTAATTATGTAGGTGCGCAGTGCGCACCTTGCCGTTTGGCAAATTTGGCTAATTATTAGACTTGAATTGCATTCATTCCCAAATTATCTGCGTTTATCTGCGGTTTTTTCTAAATCAAATATTTATGCAATTCAAGTCTAATAAACCGAGTTTCTGCCAATCTTCTTAAAAACTCGGCCCTAAAAAAGAACTATTACCTATTGACTTTCCTAGGATTTTTGTGGTATATTTTAGATAATGGGAGTGGTAACATTAATTTTAAAATTGCCAACACTCCCATTATTAAATAATACATTATTGAATGGTCAAAGTCAAGCGTTTGACCCGAAAAAAAAAGGCGATTTTTTTTAATTCATTCAACTAAAATTAATCAATGCCCATGATCAATTCACCGTTCCCGTCAATCACTTCGCCGATCGCAAACGCACCAATTCCCTGAGACTCAAACCACTTAACAGCCTGTTCAACTTCCCGGCGATCGAGCAACAGCACAAAGCCAATACCCATATTAAAAGTATTAAACATATCCGCAGTCGCAACTGAGCCAGCTTCAGAAATCCAGTCAAAAATTGGCAAACTCGGCCAGCTATTACAATCAATTTTCGCAGATTGATTCGCTCCCAAACAGCGGGGCAAATTTTCCGGCAAACCGCCGCCCGTAATGTGAGCCATACCGTGAATTTCCAAGCCGCTCTTCAGGGCTTCGAGGACTGGTTTCACATAAATTGTAGTCGGAGTCAGCAGCAATTCTCCTAAAGTTTGACCGCCCAATTTTTCCGGTTGGGAATGCCAATCAAAACCTAAATCCCCAGCAATTTTTCTCACCAAAC
Organism: Microcoleus sp. A6-C6; assembly: GCF_036705955.1. NCBI lineage: Bacteria > Bacillati > Cyanobacteriota > Cyanophyceae > Oscillatoriales > Microcoleaceae > Microcoleus > Microcoleus sp. A6-C6. The sequence continues at coordinate 18,995 of NZ_JAUBVR010000048.1, forward strand.
TAAAACCGTTGCTGTGAACTCCCGAACTAGCCAGCCCCACAGCCACATCTCCCACCCGCACCTGCGAACCGTCCAGCAATTTGCTCTTTTCGACAATTCCCACGCAAAAACCAGCCAAATCGTACTCGCCCGCTTGGTAAAAACCGGGCATTTCTGCGGTTTCCCCTCCAAGCAAAGCACAGCCCGCTTGTTTGCAACCGTCAGCAATCCCCGTCACCACCGCAGCTAATTGTTCGGAATTTAACTTTCCCGTAGCTAAATAATCGAGAAAAAACAGCGGTTCCGCGCCGGATGTCAGCACGTCGTTGACGCACATCGCCACCAAGTCGATACCTACCGTGTCGTGGCGATCGAGATCGTGGGCCAATTTCAACTTAGTCCCAACGCCATCAGTGCCCGAAACCATCACCGGCTCTTTTAAACCCTCCGGGACGCTGAAAAACCCGCTAAATCCGCCGAATCCGCCCAAAACTCCCGATCGGTGGGTGCTTTTGACTGTATTCTTGATGCGATCGACAAAAGCTCTGCCCGCCTCAACATCCACACCTGCTGCTCGATAATCCATAAGTCCGCAAGTCCGCCAAATCTATTTGTAAGTTTTAGTTTATGCCGATAACGGGCAACAGTTGAATCTAGGAGCTGGAACCTTAGTCTAAAATTTGAGGCCGATGGCGACGAGTATCGGAAACTTGTCTCCGTTTTTTAGCGGAGTCAATCGTTAAACACTTGACAAATAGATTTTTTTAGACTAGCCATTTGGCAGCTCATAAAATAGGCTAATTTATTGTAAATTTTTGTAAATTTTTCAGGAATTCCGAAAACGGCTGCAAGCACTGCAATTAAAGGATTTTATCATACAGAGATCTGAGAAGATTTGATGAAGATTGCGTGAAATGTTTCGGCACAGCGATCCCCAAGCGCAAAAGTTTGTGGTAGTCTGTTGCAGTTCGTGAACAAAACACAAATTGCGGATCGAGTATGAGTTGTCAAGTATCAGGGAAGTTTCCGCCAAAATTTTTTGGGCTGAAGCATTAAAGCAAAAACGCACCCCGATACTTTGCTTTGACTCACGGAGGAATGGCGAAGGGCAAGAGAGAAATCCTTGACGCCTGCCGCCAAAAGGCCAATCCTCCAATCTCGGTTAGCAATGGCTATTCACAAAATTGGACGTATGAAGGAAAAATTTGTTGGTGGTTTACTCGCTGTCCTGTTAGTTCCTGTTGTAGGAACGGCATCGTCTTGTCACGCACAAGCCACAAGCGCCGTCAACCAAAACTCTCAGGGCTCCAAGCAGCAAGTAATTGCCACCCAACCGTCCCCGCAGTTAAACGCGACTCGGGCCGAAGTACAAAAAGTCGGACAGTATCAGTACCAAGCAAGAGCTGAAATTGTCCAAGACTCGATCGTCAAAATTCAGCCCCACGACTTAGACGGGCGACAAGCAGCGACAGTCTACGTGCGAAACATTCCAGTCATCACATTTCTCAACGCCAGTCGGGAAACAAATACCAAAATTGGAGCGACTGGCGACAGCAAAGCCGATTCTCGCAGTGATTCAAAAGTAGCCGGCGCAAAAGAAAATCCCAAAGCCGGAAACATTGCCAGCAATTCTAGCAACCAAGAACCAGATCCAGTGTGGCGGGCATCCAGCCTAGCAGCAAGACTCAACCAGCTAGCCCGCAACAACATCGATCCCAACAGCATTACCGTTAAGTGGGAAAAAGGCGATCGCTACCTGATCCAGGTAAACGGCGAGGACTTGGTAAATATCAACGCCGAAACCATCCTTCCCGACACCACCAGCGACTTTAGCCGAGACGCCCTGCAAGTAACCAATCGCCTCCGCCGACTGCTGGGCAACGCCCCACCCCTGGAAGCAGTCGCTGGCAAACCCCAACCAGAAGCCCCCGTGCTATCTTTGGGCCCAATTCAAGTGCGGCTCAGCGGCTGGGCTTCCTGGTACGGCCCAGGATTTGACGGCAACCTCAGCGCCAGCGGCGAACGTTTCAACCAAAATGATTTGACTGCTGCCCACCGCCAATTGCCCTTCGGCACTCTAGTCATGGTGCGAAATCTCGACAACGGCCGATCTGTAGTCGTCCGCATTAACGATCGCGGGCCCTACGTGGGCGATCGGCTGATTGACTTGTCTGCTGGCGCGGCTAACGTCCTGGGAATGATGAGCAGCGGCGTTGCGAGAGTGGAAATCGAAGTAATCGAACCGAAACAGTAAACAACAGTCGGACGGTGACAGTTGACAGTTGACAGTTGGCAGTTGGCAGTTGACAGTTGACAGCTTGCTTAGAGAAGGGTTGACAGCGACCTCTACCTTGAAGGAAGAAGATTGGAGTAATGAATAGTCTGATTTTAATTTCTCCCTACAAGGGTTCCGGCTTTCAACCAATTCTTTCTGGTAAGGCAGAATACAAAAGTTATCCGAAGTGTAGAAGGCAGAAAGTAGAGTGACATGACTCCGACTGTCAAGGCACGGAGCTTCTTTGAATTACTTCAAAAATTTCCTAGTTGCTCCCTTGCGGTTTTTCGACTTTGACCTAGACTGAGATATTTCAGTCCCCGGCAAACCGTCTGCATAGGCGTTTTGGATTCCGACGTGTCCCGCCGTATTAATTGATTCTATTCCTCTATTTCTGATGACTTGACCACTAGCCACATCTCTATCGGCAAGGAATCCACATTCTTGGCAATGATGTACTCTAACACTCAAGTCTTTTTTAACTGTTGCACCACACTCAGGACACTCTTGAGAAGTTCCCCTAGCGTTAACTTCCCCAAAAAACTTACCACGCTTCCAACACACGTACTTGGTGATAGCTCGGAATTGTCCAAAGCCCTCCGCAAGCATCTGTTTGCCAAGCATCCCTTTGGCAAGAATTCGGTAATCCAAGTCTTCCATGAAGACCATATCACCAGCGTCGCAAAGGGCGTGAGATTGCTTGAAGTGAAAATCCTTGCGGGCATTATCAATTGTGTGGTGAATTCTAGCAACTTTGATCCGTTGTTTTTCGTAATTCTTAGAGCGCTTCTTTTTCCTAGAAAGTCTGCGTTGCAGCAATTTCAGCTTGCTTTGCATCACTTTAAAGAACTTAGGCGACTTCACAAGAACTCCGTCGCTAGTTGCCAAAAACTTAGAAAGTCCAACATCTACCCCAATTGGATGACCATGAGGCATAGGATTGGGAACACTAACATCGCATTGGATATTAACGTTAGCGTACCAAATATCAGCCTTGTTGATTATCCGAACCTGCTTAACTACAAAGCCACTCGGTATCGGGCGATTGCCCGTGTTAATTGGAATGGGCCCCAACTTGGGCAAGGCGATATGTACTCCCTGCACTGGATTCTGTTTAAATTGGGGAAACAACAAAGACTTGAATTGTCCAAACTTTTTAAATCTGGGGAATCCATGCCCAACTTTTTGAAACCCATCCCAGGCTCGGTGCAGTTGTTTAATAGCCTGTTGCAAGACTTGGCTTTGGTACTTCGCCCAAGGAGAGGAAATACCTTCTTGGCGCTTGGCAAAGCATTAAGCTGATTCACTTCGCTAGGAAAAGGACTATCAGCAGCCATGATATATTCATGACTGATAGAGCATCTGTCAACCATGCACTTCCGGCTATTACACCAATCCTTAATTTCGCGCAGCCCATAGTTGTTTGTAGGCAACGCGACAAACATCCATCCACTCTTTGAGTGACTGCTCTTGAGTGATGCTGGGATAGATTCGATAGCGGTAATTCATGGTTAGCATTCCACTACCTTAACATATTTAGTGGCAGATGCAATGCTAGTAAATATAAAGCCGTCAAGCTTATGATGGGGTTTTAAACCCAACTTTCTGATAAAAATGACATCTTCCACTCGTCGAGTCCCGATGCGGGCGCGCGAGTTTATTGCTAACATCGCTGCAAGATGTCCGATCGAACAAATTCAGACAAATAATAAATTCTGCATTCTGCCGAATGCCTTCAGGAGAGTCTACCGGTGCGCCTGTTTACGACAATTGCAGCACTTCGCTGCTACTTAAATTTACAAAAGTCTGCTGTACCTGATTTGACAGTCGGTTTAGTGCCGACAATGGGAGCTTTGCACAGCGGACATCTCAGTTTGATCCAGCGAGCAAGACAAGACAATGCGATCGTCCTAGTCAGCATTTTTGTCAACCCGCTGCAATTTGGGCCGACAGAAGATTTTCAAGATTATCCCCGGAATTTCGAGCAAGACCGGCTGCTGTGCGAACAAGCTGGCGTTGATTTCATTTTTGCTCCCTCAGCAACAGAAATGTTTGGCAACCCAGCGAGCGATTCCCTACGGGATAGCTTCGCCGCGCGTGCCCAAACGCAGAAAACCGCCGAAACACAGATTCAACTTTCATCCTTAACTCAAGTAGTGCCACCGCCGGCGATGACATCAGTGTTGTGCGGCAAATCTCGGCCTGGTCATTTTCAGGGCGTCGCGACAATTGTTACCAAACTTTTGAGTTTGATTGAGCCGACAAAAGCTTATTTCGGTCAGAAAGACGCCCAGCAGCTAGCAATTATCCGCAAGCTGGCCTTGGATTTGAACTTGTCTGTAGAGATTGTTGCTTGCCCGATCGTCCGCGAAGAGTCAGGACTAGCAATGAGTTCTCGAAATCAGTATTTAACAACAGAGCAAAAACAGCAAGCCTGCGCTCTCTACCGCGCGCTGCAACAGGCCTCAAAAACTTTTGATTCAGGCGACCGCACCTCCGCTGCTGCACTCGCTATTGCGCGCGCAGAAGTCGCTGGAGAACCCGAAGTTAAGCTCGAATACGCTGAACTCGTCGATCCCGACACTTTGATGCCGTTGCAGGTTGTGGAAACAGCGGGACTTTTAGCCGTAGCAGCCAGAGTTGGCTCTACTCGCTTGATTGATAATATAATTCTCAGGAACCGGAGGCCAATTGTGGCGATCGACGGCCCGGCGGGCGCTGGCAAATCTACGGTAACTCGGCAAGCAGCAAAAGCTTTGGGCTTGTTTTATTTGGATACCGGCGCGATGTATCGGGCGCTGACTTGGCTGGCTTTGAAAACAGACACGCCGATTTCTGACGAATGTGCGATCGCCGAATTAGTCAGTTACAGCTATTTGGAATACAATCTCGATCCCGCATCTTTCATACTGAAGATTAACGGCGAAGACGTAACCGAGGCAATTCGCAGTTTGGAAGTCACATCTCGCGTCTCGGAAATGGCGGCAATTCCTGCTGTGCGCCAGTTTCTAGTAGATGAACAGCGGCGCTGTGGTACAAAAGGTGGGATTGTGGCAGAAGGCCGCGATATCGGGACTAACGTGTTTCCCGATGCGGAATTGAAGATTTTTTTGACGGCTTCGGTACAAGAGCGATCGCGTCGGCGGATGTTAGAGCTTAAAGACACCGATCGGGCTAATATTAGCTTGGAACAGTTAGAAAAAGACATTGCTCTGCGGGACGAAAAGGACAGCACCCGCCTGGTTGCGCCTTTGCGGAAAGCTGCCGATGCTGTGGAAATTCAAACAGATAATTTGAGTGTTGACGAAGTTATCGATCGGATTGTCGGCTTGTACAAACAGAGAATCCGCCCTAAAAGTTAATTTTAGGACGCTGCGATTCCCCGCAGCATCAGCTAGGGATGCGGGCCCCTAGCCTGAGCCCCTAACAATATAAACCTGCGACTAACGGGATTTGATCGCCATAGGGAAATTTTCTACTAACTATTTCCCGTTGAGATGGGTTATAGGATTTCTCGCGTACAAGTCTTAATTTTTTTGATCCGGGCGGACTTCCCTGCGATCGGTTACTTGGAGTAACATTTCTAGGGACAATCTGATTTAAGATTATGCCCTAAAGTGAATTAACTGATATCAAAATAAAATCTAGAATTAATTGTGCAAGGTGTGAAGGAGAGAATGACGTGACAAAAATGAAACGGCTTTTGAGGCGGCGACAAAAATTAATCGTTGCTTTTCTGGCCGCAGCGGGCAGTTTTTTGCTGGGTGTGACGTTACCGATGAACTTGCGGGCAACTCAACCAGCGCCACCGATGCAGCCACAAGTCTTGGCCGTATCGTCCCAAGAACCAAAACTGATATCTAATGTTAGTGGGATTAAAGGAGCGATCGCCCATCGAGTTGAAGTTGCCCAAAAAGCCCTAACTCAACAGCAGGAAACCCGTTTTCAATCACCCCTACCATCCCAGTTTAAAGGTATCATGCTGCGTCAGGCAAAACTGGATGAGCAGCACAAGGCGATCGCCCTGACATTTGACGACGGGCCCTGGCCGACAACTACTACACAAATCCTAGATATCCTCAAGAAAAACAATATTAAGGCGACATTCTTCTGGGTAGGAAGATACCTGCAAACATATCCCGAACTTGGCAAACAAGTCGCGGCGGCCGGTCACGCGATCGGCAACCACACTTGGAACCACCAATACATTAAATATAACGAAGACGGTGCGGCTCGCGAGATCGATCGCACATCATCATTAATTGAGAAAGTGACCGGGGTAAAAACATTAATGTTTCGGCCGCCAGGAGGCATTTTAAACAATGGATTGGCAGCTTACGCACAGAAGAAAAATTATGCAGTGATCATGTGGTCTGCGGATTCTTTAGATTGGCGGACTGCGACGCAATCGTTGATGGACAACGTGATGCGACAGGCCAATTCGGGCGGCATTGTGTTGATGCACGATGGTGGTGGCAATCGAGCGAGAACAGTACAAGCATTGCCCGATATTATTGCTAGACTGAGAAAAGAAGGGTACAAATTTGTAACAGTTCCAGAGTTATTGCAGATGCAAGAACAAGCTTTAAAGAAGCAGCAGACAGCACGAAAATAAAAAAATGGGAGAGTGGAATTAAGCGCCATTTTCCCACTTTTTACAACAACTCGTGATCGAAAAAATAACTCCCTCGCACTCAATAAATCAGCCAGATAGACCACAATTAAAAGGGTTATTATTGAGGAATTTAATCCCACTAATAACCCTTTTAATTCAGTCAGTTTGAATTAAATTAAAAGGCAAATTCTGCAATTGAAAATTCACCCAAGCAGCCGCCGCCACTCCCGATCGCAAAGCAGCATCAATTTGACCATCCCCGCACAAATCCCCCGCACAAACCAGCGGCAAAGTCCCCTCAGCGGGCAAACAAGAAACAGGCAAAGGATTTCGACAAAAAGCATAGCGCCAGCGGTGAACCTGCAACCATTCCGGCTGATTCAGCCAAGGCATTAAATGTTCAGAAGTGCGATCGAGCAATTCTTGACCGATAATATTTAAATCAGTAGCTTCTAAATAGCGATCGGCAAAATTAGCAGTGCTGTGAACCACAAACACAGGCTGCTGCGGATCGAATCGCTTGCTGCTGTCGAGGCCAAGCCAAGCTAAATCAGAATCATCGGGAAAAGAAACCGATTTCCACTGCGGATTGAGATTGCTCAACTCTGAATTTCGTTCCGCAGGATAGCCAGCCATAACTGTAATGCAAGGGTCATATTCTACAGAACGCAATTTGTCAATAAAATCTGGCGACAAACCGATTTCCGAATCCAAAAACATTAAAGCTTGAGGAGCAGGAATTGCTACAACCACAGCCTTAGCAATCAATTCTTGAGGTATCTCTAAATTGTCGTCGGTAACTTCTAGGGAAAGTTGCCACAATTGGTGATCTGTAGCAGACATAGCTTGGACTCGACGGCCATACCAAATGTCTAAATCCTCAGCCAGATACTTACCGACAGCATTCATCCCAGCAGGTGCGACATAACAGGAAGTGGGAATCGATAAAATTTCTCCTTGTCGGAATTCTCCCACACTATCCGTCCAGAGTTTCAGAATGTGGCGATCGAGCAAAACCTCAATTAACCCCTGCACCGCATCTCCCTGCGGCTCCAAATAGCGAGCCCCGTGATCTGCCCTAGTGCCGTGCACACGGCGAGTAGCGACTCGTCCGCCGGGGCCGCGAGATTTCTCCACAACTACCACAGAATAGCCCGCGAGGCGCAACTGCCGAGCACAAATCAGCCCCGCCATCCCCGCACCGATGACCGCAACATCGAACATAGTTTAAATTTCAGTTGTTTAGATTTAGTTGAGTCTTGGATACATCAATGCCCAATAAACCTGGTTTTCTACCACACTTAAAGGCCTTAATGCACTTTTTTTGTTTAGGAAAACCAGTTTCTGCGTCCATGACTATAGTTATCAGCTTGAAACTAGATATCAAGACGCGGAATTTTTAGACCAGGTTTTGGCGAACAAAAAACCTTTAGCAAACCCCTAAACTTGGAGTTAGTTTGCGATAGCAACGAGCCGTGATTAAGTGAGGATGAAAAACTTCGATAAAATTAGACTGAAGTTTATAAAAAAATGTGTCTATTGCTTCCCGATCTTCTAGGTGAAAAGGAAATTCTTGATTAAAACCTTTGAAAAAATACCAATTAAGGATCAGTTGTCCTGACGGGGACAGCATCTTGTGAAAATCCAACAACTGCTGACTGGGATTTGGTAAATGTTCAATCACATCTAAACAAATAATCGTATCAAAAACTTCCGTGGGGGATATTTCCAGACAACAGGAAATTTTGTCACTCAATCCTAACTTAGCAGCTCGGCTTTGAACTAAATTGCAATTTATGGGGTTAATATCGCAATAAACTACTTGTTCTACTTCAGGGCAAAGGGCGGCTGCAATAGCATGAGTTCCAATACCGCCGCCAAAATCTAATACCCGACCGCGAGCGATATCGGAGATCAATGTTAAAGTACCTCCTATGTACTCCTGACTTGACAAATGCCAAGCCCCAAGATCGAACAGGTAAGCTTCTCCTACTCGATCGCGATAAAACTCGCTAGCTTCTTCCCAGTCAAAATCCCGATGACCTAGTTCTGCCAAGGATTGTTGACTAAATTCCATCCTTTGTTCAATTGCTTCTGCATCTAAGTTTAAAAAATCCTGTAGATGCTGCTTTAAACTGAAAGCATCTTGCCAATATCCCTGTAAAAAAGACGGTGCGACAGCAGAAGACATAATTTACTAGCTCACAAAAAATCCCCATCTATTATATGATTAACTGACATTCTTTTACAGAAACACACTCCCCAAAAAATCCTTCGTTGATAACTAATAAAATAGTGTGGGTTCACGGTGAATTTGGGAGTCCTGAAGAGGCTGGGTTGTAGCTAGCCAGAGGCTGTGCTGCTATGGGGGTTTGGGTGACAAAGCCGATCGATAAATGTTGAGTTGAAAACGAATTATCTCGATCGCGATCGCAAAATCTACGCACAAAAACTAAAGCTTTCCGGGCTCGGCAAGCGGGGCGATGGCTGTAACGATGTTTTTTTGTACAAAAAGCAGGTTTCTGTGCAAGTCCTAATTCTGCCTTGATGCCGAATGCTTTGCCTGCGATCGGCGATCGCCCGTCGCGCCAGGTAGTAGAATAGGGAACAGCACGAATCTACAGGTAAGATTAGTTGAAAAAAAAATGTAGCGCTCGGCAAGTTCCAAAGTGCGCTACTCAGCGACAATCTAAATCTAAAATCTAAAATGGTATATGGGAGGGCAAAATCTTGGACGAACTAAGAGCAGCACTAGAATTGACAACAGAAGAAGAATTGCAGCAACTAACCGAACTGTTGTTTAGCCGCAAGTTTAACCCTTTAGATTACGTGCAAACCCCCGCACCGATAGACGTACAAAGTCGCGATCGCGAAGCATGGCTAGACGCCGTAGAACAGCGGTTTCGGTATCTTGCGGCCGACGGGTTGACGGTACTCAGAGGGCGAACCGAACAAGTAACTTACAGACAAGCACTAATTCAAGTTTGCCGCTATCTCAAAATCCCTTATCCCAAACAATTGTCAACCACCGACTTAGAAGCCGAAGTATTTCTGCACTTAATGGGCCGCGCGTGGAAGCGTTTGCCGGCAGATGAACAGCAAGCGCTGACAGTGCGCGTACAGCGAGCAATTGTTGATTCTAAACTCTCTGAACCCTTGCCAATTTCTGCTGAAAAAGACCCGCTGGGTTTGCTGTTCAAAGGTGGTAGCGCTTTAGCTGTGAGTTCCATCTTAAAACCCATGTTGCTGAAAGTGATGGCGAATCAATTTGCGCTGCATTTTGCCACCTATCAAATGGCCAGACAAGGAGTGCTTGCAGGGACTGTAACCGCAGCAACCCAGTTTCAAAATTATGTCGCAATTCAGACGGCGCGGCGCGGTATGGCCGTGAGTGCGGCTCGTTACGGTGCGACGCGGAGCGTGTTTTCGTTGCTCGGCCCGGTGATGTGGACTTGGTTTTTAGCGGATTTGGGTTGGCGATCGATTTCCACGAACTACGGGCGCATTATCCCGACCATTTTTGCCTTGGCTCAAATTCGATTAACGCGATCGGAATGCGCTTGGGAATTAGCTTAACAATTTTAGATTTTAGATTTTAGGTTTGGAGTGTGAGTGAATATCGAAAATCGGTTTAAATTAGCTGCCAAACAGACAGCCAAAAATCTCAAGTCTCGCCTGCAAAAACATCCCGATCGCCAACTGCAAATCCCTTGGAATTGCACTCAATTGGGGACGCTGATTTTTCCGATAATTCCGATTTTGGGAGCATTAGGTTTATTCCTGGGATTGGCGGGTACTTGGAAGCAAAAGTTCCGCCAAATTAGCCGCCGCCCGCTGCATCGAGGATTCGCAATTCTGAGCGCACTGCTAGTCATCACTGTGGTTTTTGCCAACAACCGCATCGAGGCTGTTTTAGGCTTGTTTAATTTCTTACCATATTTCATATTGTTTGCTGCTTTCAGCAGTTTAATTCAAACTCCGGCTCAGTTGCGACAATTGTCTTGGATGATTGTAATTAGTTCAATTCCAGTGATAATTTTGGGTTTGGGACAGCAATTTTTAGGTTGGAGTGGCATCGATCAATTGCAGCCTGTTTTTGGCTGGGTACTAGAACCTAAAGGCAATCCCCCTGGCCGCATGGCTTCTGTATTTATGTATGCTAATATTTTAGCTTGCTATCTGACAATTGCTTTTATTTTAACACTGGGATTGTTGATGGAAGAAGGGTTCAGAAGGAAGAAGGAAGAAGGAAGAAGGAAGAAGGAAGAAAGAGGGAATAAGGAAATAATTAATCAATTCCCAATTACCGATTCCCAATTACCAATGCCCAATGCCCAATGCCCAATGCCCAATGCCCAATTCCTATTTTTAAGTTTGGCTGTGCTGGGAAATGCTGTTGCTTTGATTTTTACTAATTCTAGAAATGCGTGGGGATTGGCCGTTTTAGCAGTTTTGGCTTTTGCATTTTATGCGGGTTATAAAAAAATATTAGCTGCGGTATTTAGTGGGGTTGGTGCAGTGTTTTTGTCGGCGTTTGGGCCGGAACCGCTGCGGCAATATTTACGAAGAATTATCCCGGCTTTTTTCTGGGCCAGACTTACCGATGAGATGTTTCCAAATCGGCCGACTGCTACTTTGAGAACTACTCAGTGGGAGTTTGCTTGGTCGATGACTCAGCAGCGTCCTTGGACTGGTTGGGGACTGCGAAATTTTACGCCTCTCTATCAAGCTCAGATGCACGAATGGCTGGGTCATCCTCACAGTTTGATATTGATGCTGACTGCGGAAACTGGAATACCCGCAACGCTTTTATTTTTGGGTTTAGTTGGCTGGGTTTTGGCTAGAGGTGTTTTGTTGTTGATGAATTGGCCTGTTTCTGCGGCGGACATCCAACAAGAGCAAATAGCAACAGAGGAAGTAGGGGAAAATGCTTTATTGCTCAATCAAAACTCTCTAGTAATTAGCACAAATCAGGTATTTTGTCAAGAAAAACAAGTGGACGATCGCCTAATTTTCTTCAGTTATTTATTAGCCTTCGCCGCCTGTACGCTGTTTAACACTGTAGACGTGACGCTGTTTGATTTCCGAGTCAATACAATAAGCTGGTTGCTGTTAGCGGCGATTTGCGGTGTTGGCGATCGGGCATCGGGAATTGGGCATCGGGCATAGGGTATTGGTTATTGGTTATTAGAGCGAACAACCAACAACCAACAACCAACGAATAACTAATGACTAATGACTAATGACTAATGACTAATGACTAATGATTAATGACTAATGACTAATGACTAATGACTTCCTTTATTCCACCGTCACCGACTTCGCCAAATTGCGCGGCTGATCCACATCCAAACCCCGACGCGCCGCAATGTGATAGGCCAACAATTGCAGCGGAATCACTGTCACAATCGGCGACAACAATTCATCCACCAAAGGCACCGGCAAAACGTGGTCAAAAATATCGGCTTCCGCTTCGCCCTGCTTCGGGGTAACGCCAATTAAACGGGCGTCGCGCGCCTTGGCTTCCTGAGCGTTGGAAAGGACTTTTTCGTAGACGCTTCCGGGCATCGCGATCGCCACTACAGGCACTTTAGCATCCAAAAGGGCGATCGGGCCGTGTTTCATTTCTCCCGCCGGATATCCTTCAGCGTGAATGTAGCTAATTTCCTTCAATTTCAGCGCCCCTTCCAAAGCAATCGGAAAGTTAATTCCCCGCCCCAAAAATATAAAATCTTGGGTTTCGGTAAACTGGTGGGACAATTCCTCCACATACTGTTCTTGAATCTCCAAAAACTTCTCAATTTGGCCGGGCAAATGGCGTAAACCAGCAATAATTTCTGCCAATCTCTCGGTGCTGATTGTTTGCCGCTGGTGTGCCAAATCCAAAGCTAAGAAATAGAAAGCCATCAACTGACTGACAAAAGTCTTAGTTGCAGCCACGCCGATTTCTATACCAGCGTGGGTATTTATGACGTGCGGCATCATGTGGGCGATCGAGCTTTCTGTCCTGTTAGTAATGCCCAACATTCGCGATCGAAATTTATCGGTAAAACCCGCGCGGCGCTGCTGTTCCATCCCCAAAGCAGCCAACGTGTCCGCCGTTTCTCCCGACTGAGTTACCCCAATAATTAAAGTATTTGCTGTTAGTGGCGCCGGTGCGTAACGGTACTCAGAAGCGTACTGCACCGCAGTAGGAATATTCGCTAACTGTTCCAACAAATATTTGCCAATTAGCGAGGCGTGCCAGCTCGTTCCGCAGGCGAGAATTGAAATTTGTTCGACATCGGCGCAAAGTTCATCTGGCAAGTTGAGATTGATGGGAGAGCGCAGATTTCCCGGCTGCCAATCGCTGTCTAAATAAGCATCCAAACAAGCTCGGACTACGGCAGGCTGTTCGTAAATCTCCTTGTGCATGAAGTGTTTGAAGCCTTGTTTTTCGACTAAAACCGGACTCCAACCAAGGATGCGCGGGCTTTTTTTGAGCCTTTCCCCTGTAAAATTGTAAACTTCGACTCCCATCGGAGTTAGCCTAGCCAATTCGCCATTTTCTAAAGATAAAACGGCGCGGGTGTGAGATATTAAGGCTGGCGTGTCGGAAGCGCAGAAAAATTCGCCGGCACCAAACCCAATCACCAAAGGAGCTTGCTGTCTGGCAAGAATTATTTCGTCTGGAAAGTCGGCGCAAATAACGGCGATCGCAAAAGCTCCTTCTAACCGATTTACAGCCTTAGAAACCACTTCCAAAAACGACAAATCTGCAAGTTCATCGGCTGTTTGATCTTTTCCTTCTTCCTTCTTCCTTCTTCCTTCTTCCTTCTTCCTTCTTCCTTCTGCAAAAAATTCAGCGATTAAATGAGGAATAACTTCTGTATCCGTATCCGAGACAAATTTATGTCCCTTCGCTGTCAATTCTTGCCGCAACTCGCGATAATTTTCGACAATTCCATTTTGAACTACGGCAATTCGCCCGCTATTATCCATGTGAGGATGAGCGTTATATTCCTCTGGTTTGCCGTGAGTTGCCCAGCGGGTGTGCCCGATGCCGATGGTAGCCGGAGAGTCTATCTCTGCTAGCTTTTCCCGGAGGTTGTGCAATTTGCCCTTGGCTCGGATGCAGGTAATTTCTCCTTCGGAGATGGTAGCGAGGCCCGCTGAATCGTAGCCCCGGTATTCTAGTTTCTCCAATCCTGCTAGCAAAATCTCGCTTGCTGCTTGCGTGCCGATATAGCCAACGATTCCGCACATTTAAGATAAAACTCCTGCTTAGCGATCGTAATCAAAACCAGTTTTATTATTGAGGACTTATGGGCGATCTGCCAAAAACCTGTTTTTTTTGCTGACTCTTGGTGACTCCACAGAGGATTTTTGGTAGAAAAACCAGGTTTCTGGGTAAGTCGTAAATCGAGATTAACCCAGAAAATCTATTTTTAGGGCAAGCTCCATCTTACACAAAGGCCTAGTCCCGCTGGCTGGATGTCGCAGCAAAAAGAGAGGGGGCGATTAAATTGCCCCCTCTCTTGTGCCGGTAATTCGATCGACAATTCGATCGATATTTAGTAAGCTAGACCCATACTGCGAGTGGTTTCGGCTCCCAGGTAAACCCGGATGCTCAGAAAATCGGTAGGACAAGCTGTTTCGCAACGTTTGCAACCTACACAGTCTTCTGTGCGGGGAGAGGAGGCAATCTGAGCTGCTTTGCAGCCATCCCAGGGCACCATCTCCAAAACGTCAGTCGGACAAGCGCGGACGCACTGAGTGCAGCCGATGCAGGTATCGTAAATTTTGACTGAATGAGACATTGAATAAAGGCTCCCAACGAGTCACTAAAAATTTGCTGATTCTGTGAGTTCAAAGATTTGACGGCTTGATGCCACCGCTATAACCTGCACAGAGAATTAAAGGCTAGTCTACCGCAGTGGCTGGAAGCACTTCGCCAAAAAGCGACAAAACTTCACAGTTATTCACGCTTCCACTCCCATAGAAGTAGCTTGAAGAGCGCTGTCCCGGCTCGGATACGCGACTGGGGACAGCACTAGGGTATGATTTCGATCGCCGGATTCGGTCTTAACGCGAGATCCCGACAGCACTAGGGTATGATTTCGATTCGCCGGATTGGATCTGAGCAAAAACTCAAATTCTGACTGCAAAACCGCGCCAATCGATCGACTCAAAGCCGAATTCGTCGAAACTTGTATCCGTTTTTAGGCGGACTCGGCGGAAACAGTGGCTTTTGTGCAGATAAAAAACCGCAAACTGACTAATATCAACGGCAAGATATTGTTTGATGCAAACAGTCCATTTGTAATGGCATAAACCTTGAAGCCTTGAGACTCTACACTCGCAATTTGCAAGCATTGCTTACCGCTACATGAGCTATTAGAGGAATTTTACCCGTTTGTCAATCTACTTTACGCTGTGAGGCAATGAAGGGAGATCGGGGAGCCAAGAAGAAACCCACGAGACTAGCAAATAGAATCGGTGTAAAAGTGCTTAACCCTGTCAACTTCGCGAGAAGCAGAGTTGTACTAATTGGAGTGCGAGTAACCGTTGAATTAAGAGCCGCCATTACACAAATCATTGCCAAAGTCTCATTCGATCCGACGGGATTAATGATAGTGATTGCCTTTCCCAAACAGGCTCCTATAAAAAATAGCGGAATGATTATTCCCCCTCGCCAGCCCCCATTGATAGTCACACTAATGGCCAATACTTTAACAACAACTAAAGTCAAGAGAAATGCAAAAGAAAATTTTCCATCAACAATTTTTTCTATTTGATGTTCCCCAAAAAAACGAGTGAGCGGAAAGTAAGCTGATAAACCACCAAGTGCTAGTCCGGCTAAAGTAGTTCGCACATAGATGGGACTGCGTATCGAATCAAACAAGCGACCAACACTGCGAAATACAGCGATAAAAAACCACCCCATCATCGCCCCTACGATTCCATAAGCAATCGCTGCGCCAAAGTCATAAAGGCTGTCCACATTGTACTGAGGAAAATTCCAGGTAGGCCCAAGTCCAAGCTGAGTAATTGCGACAAAGATGGTGTAACTTGCACAACTTGCCACTACCGCAGGCAATATTGCTTCAAAATACTCTACAACATTCTGATGATGCAGGATTTCTAAAGCAAAAAAAGTACCGCCTAAAGGAGCACCGAACAAAACTGTAAACCCAGATGCCATACCAGCAAGACTCAAAGTTCGTAGTGCTTCTCCGCTTAAATTAAAGCGATCGGCCAACCAGGTACCAATTGAACCTGTGACTTGCACCATTGGCGATTCTGGGCCAGCACTGCCTCCACTGGCAATACTGAGTAGCGACGACAGAATCATCGAAGGATTTTCATTCATTGGTAATCTGCCACCTTTGAGATGAATATTGTCAATAATCAACCCAATTTCCCCAGGATTTCCCAGCCAATGAATGATCAAACCGATGAGCAAACCAGCAAGGGGCATGACGATTAGTAGAGAAACTCCACTAAAATTTTCAAATCCCCGCATCAGGTAAGACAAACATATCCAATAACTTGCAGCAAATAAACCACAAATTATTCCTAGCATTGCCCATATTAATACCGAACGTGTGAGATTTATTGGGTTTCGTTTCATTGTTTTTTCTTTGTCTCTAACTAGGAAGTTAGGAAGTATTAAAACTATTTTGTATAATAGTATACAGCTTTTGTGGTCTGCATATGAATCTAACCACCACACTTGCTTTTGAGTGTCAATCTGGCGATCGAATGCGCTCTAGCAATCGCAGTCGCACAAGGGCTTGTAAGGGAACTGAGGCATGGTCGATCGCTCAGTTCGATCGCGCGTGCGTCCTGGTGTCCGCAATCCCGGAGCGGACACCAGGACGCACGCGCGAACCAATCGCGAGATCTGTCAATTGACAGAACATAATATTAAACGCACTTCAACTCTTAGCGGTGTCAATATAGCAATCCTTGCAGGATTTACTCGTTACCAAGAAGAGCCTGGTAACGAGTAGCCAGTAGTCCCACAAATCCTGCAAGGATTGCTATATAAGTCCTAAATTACTCATAACTAAAAATCCCAGCCTACCCGATTTTTCGCTCGAAAGGCTATATATCTGCTGCATTCCCAAGCTCTAAATTCCTGAAATCATCTGCGTTGATCTGTGTTTATCTGCCTGAAATCTGCGGTTAAAAGTCCTTACTACAAAACCGCGCCAATCGATCGACTAAAAGCCTAATTTTTCTAACACCGGCTTAGTGGAAACAATATGCCGATCGAGTCCCAGTTTTTTGGGCTCCACACCCAAAGCCAAAGCCACCAATTGCGGCAAATGCAGCACCGGCAAACCCAATTTGCGATCGATCGCTTTTTCCACCTCCGGCTGCCGCGAATCCAAATTTAAATGACAAAGCGGACAAGGAGTTACCATACAATCAGCGCCATTGTCAAGAGCATCTTGAATGTGTTTTCCAGCCATCTGAAAAGATTGGTTAGTGGCATAACTCGCCAGCGGCCAGCCACAGCACTGCGTCCGCCCTCGATAGTAAACGGGAGTTGCGCCGATCGCCCGAAACACATTTTCCATCGATTCAGGTTGGTGCGGGTCATCGTAAAGCAGCTTATCCTGAGCTCGCAGCAGATAGCATCCGTAAAAAGAGGCGCACTTCAAACCGGAAAGCTTGCGGGTGACTCGCTTCTGCACTTCCTCCAGGCCGTAATCTGCAACGATCGCCCACAATAGATGTTTCACCTCGGTAGTGCCTTGGTAAGGCGAACAGCCTTGTTTTTCCAGCAAACCGTTGACTTTTTCGAGGTAAGGTCGATCGGTCTTTTGGGATTCCTTGAGGCGATCGTCCACATGACCGATTACCCCTTGACAAGTGCTGCAATGCGTCAGCAAAGGCAGATTCAGTTGCTCAGCCAAAGCAATATTGCGGGCGTTAACAGTATCTTCGAGCAACTGCGAATCTTCCTTGAAAGTACCAGAACCGCAGCAGGAAGCTTTTTTGAGTTCCACCAGTTCAATGCCCAAAGCTTGAGTTAGCGCCATTGTAGACAGGTAAAGTTCGCGGGCCGCCCCTTGGGCTACGCAACCGGGAAAATAAGCATATTTGAGAGTTTGGGATGGCATAGTCGTTTTTTGTGGGAGACAAGGGTGGGGACAAGGAACAAGTGCGATCCTCTTCGAGGGCTGCGCTAACGGATTTCATCTCTATAATTACCGTATCAGAGCCTAGCTAGCGGTGAATTGTCAGCTTTTCTCAAGAATTTTGAGACCGATTCACCCAAAAAATGCAACTGTATAAAAACTTAAAACCCATATCCAGCAAGTAATCCCAATCTCAAATCTCAAATCTCAAATGGTATGAGTAAGTTGCTACTACATTGAAATTGTATATTTCGATGACTTGAGCAAAAATCCTCTTCCCATCTCCCAATCTCCCAATCTCCCCCTCTCCCAATCTCCCAATCTCCCCCTCTCCCAATCTCCCAATCTCCCAATCTCCCCCTCTCCCAATCTCCCAATCTCCCCCTCTCCCAATCTCCCCATCTCCCCATCTCCCCATCTCCCCCTCTCCCCCTCTCCCCATCTCCATCTCCCCATCTCCCCATCTCCCCATCTCCCCCTCTGCCTCGTGTCACTTAGAAAAGCGGCAAGCCTTTTTCTTGCAGATCCCCCTTTCGGATAAGATTAGATACGCAGCAACCAATGAGGACACGATGTTATGAGTCAAGACGACATTTTTGCCAGAGTCAAGAAAATTGTGGCCGATCAACTCGAAGTCGATCCGAGCGAAGTCAAGCCCGAAGCCAACTTTGCTAACGATTTAGGAGCAGACTCCTTAGATACAGTAGAGTTGGTCATGGCCTTGGAAGAAGAGTTTGATATTGAAATTCCCGACGAAGACGCCGAAAAAATTACCACGGTTCAAGCTTCTGTAGATTTCATCAGCGAGAAACTTGCAGCTCCAAAAGCATAAAATACCTCTCTTTTCCCCTAAGAGGAGAAAAGTTAAAAAACTAACAACTCCTCTTTTGTTCTGCGTTCTGGGTGTTTAATTTTTTGAAACTGAAATCATGACAAATTTAGAGCGTAAGCGCGTTGTTATCACTGGTCTCGGCGCGATTACACCGATCGGCAATACCTTGTCTGAATATTGGGACGGGTTGCTTGCTGGGAAGAATGGCATCGGCCCGATCACCTTATTCGATGCGTCGCGGCACGACTGCCGGATTGCTGGAGAGGTAAAGGGTTACGACCCACACGACTATTTAGAGCGCAAAGAAGCAAAGCGGATGGATCGCTTTGCTCAATTTGGGGTGTCAGCGAGCAAACAAGCTCTAGCTGATGCAAAGTTTGAGATTAATGACCTGAACGCAGAACAGGTGGGTGTCATTCTTGGCACCGGCATTGGCGGCCTCAAGGTTTTAGAAGACCAGCAAGAAATCTATCTGAATCGCGGCCCCGATCGATGCAGCCCGTTTATGATTCCGATGATGATTGCGAATATGGCCGCAGGTCTGACAGCGATTCACACTGGCGCCAAGGGGCCGAACTCTTGCACGGTGACGGCTTGTGCTGCGGGGTCAAATGCGGTGGGCGATGCGTTTCGCATGGTTCAGGGAGGTTACGCGCAAGCGATGATTTGCGGGGGTACGGAAGCTGCGGTGACACCTTTGTGTGTAGCGGGTTTTGCTGCGGCGAGGGCGCTTTCGACTCGTAATGATGACCCGACTCATGCTTGCCGTCCGTTCGATCGCGATCGTGACGGTTTTGTCGTCGGCGAAGGTGCTGGCATTCTGATTTTAGAAGAAATGGAATACGCTTTGGCACGCGGCGCCAGAATTTACGCAGAAATCGTCGGCTACGGTTTAACCTGCGATGCGTATCACATGACATCCCCAGTACCGGGGGGTGAGGGTGCGTCGCGGGCGATCGCTTTAGCGCTCAAGGATGCCGGTTTAACGCCGGATATGGTGAGCTATATCAATGCTCACGGCACGAGCACGCTTCCCAACGATTCTACGGAAACGAATGCGATTAAAAAGACCTTGGGCGAAAGCGCTTACAAAGTAGCAATTAGTTCTACCAAGTCAATGACTGGTCATCTGTTGGGCGGTTCTGGGGGAATTGAAGCGGTGGCGACGGTAATGGCGATCGCCAATGACAAAATCCCGCCGACAATCAATCTGGAGAATCCCGATCCTGAGTGCGATTTAGACTATGTTCCGCATACAAGTCGCGATCTCAAAGTTGATGTAGCGCTGTCGAATTCCTTTGGATTTGGCGGCCACAACGTGACGCTGGCCTTCAAAAAGTTTGTTCCGTAACTGAAAATCGGAAATTCGCAAATTAGAAGGTGAAAATTCAAGTTTTCACCTTCTGATTTTTTTAGGTGAATTTTATATTGGGCGCACTGCGACGAAGAAACCGGGTTTTTCACCAAATCTGCTGACTACAGCGAATAATTTTCGTCAAAAACCCGGTTTCTGGCCACCCGTGCGTAAGTCATAAATTTGTTGGCATTGGCGGGATATGATTGAGATTACTGCTGAGCAAATACTGCAAATCAAGGCTATTGTCGATCGTTATGAAAACTTTAAATGTGTTGAGTGCGCCACCAATATCAAAGATTACTTGATAAGTCAAGGAATTCATGGAAAGCGCATAAAACTGTACACAGGAGAGGCAATAGGTTGGAACGGCAACATTTATGATGATAGCGTGCCGGGAGAGGCTATTTCAGTAAATGGTCGTCACGAAGGAATCGCTATTGTTATCAACAATGTTGAAACAGTTTTTGACAATCATCACTCTGACGGACTTACGAGAGATGAATGGATAGCAAATCTACAGTTTCATGATAAAATATTGAATAATAAGCAGTTTCAAACAAAGGAGGAAGAGTTTTAAATGGAAACCATTGTAAAAACAGAAGTTGTTAATCACAAGCCTGAAGTTAAATCAGAATATTTATTGGACTTACTGCAAAGAATCAAACAGAGACCTGGTATGTACTTGGGCAAGTGTTCAATTACCCGCCTGCGTGCATTTTTAGATGGATACGGTATGGCTAGAGCAGAACTTGATGTGCCAAGAAGTCAACAAGAACACGATTTAAACGGATTTCAAGAGTGGATACAGGAAAGATATCAAATTACGTCAACTCACGGATGGGACAGTATCATTCTCTTCTTTTCTGTTGATGAAAAAGATGCCCTCGATAAGTTCTTTAAACTATTGGAAGAATTTCTGAATCAGGCTAAAATTGCTGAGGATAAGGAAACTTAGCATAGATGTCTCAAATCCTCACTTGACAATACCTGGATCAAGATTCAACCTTGATTCTAGGAAGTAATTGCCGAAATCGAATATTTATCACCCGCCAAGCTAGGAAATGTAACAGAAAACCCTTGCACATTTTCCTGATTCAAATTAGCAGCGTAATACTGCTTAATTCTGTCAAAAGTCAACTCGCCTTCTGTCAAATCATTTGTATAAGCTGTTTCAAGTTCCCTCATATACCCCAAAGCTGCTGCAAAGCCTTCAGGATCTTTCTCTGCCTCAATTTTGACAGATAAAGAAAGGATTTCCTGAATCGTTTTCGTAAAGTAAACTGATTACTCCTTTTCCTGCCCTTTTCCATTCAAAACCAGTAATCTTTTCCTTATTAATTGCAAGTAAATTATCGCCGTTTCTGACAATCAAATAGTTTTCTACATCAAAAATCATGGGTGGATCAGAAACTATAGTTAGTTCTCCCCATTCCCCAACTCTTAAATAGTATTTGCTATCCGCCCTAAAAAATTCGTCTATATTACCATAATCAATGCTGCCATCGGGATCTGCAATTGGGCTGATGTTGTTCACAACCAAATCGTAGGTTTGAGGGTGGGGAAAATTTATCGTCATCCGCCGATAACAATACTGTTCTCCTGGTAAAGGTTGAGTGTATAGAGAGTGATTCTCAGTGAGGACAGCTTCTAAGAGGATTTGTATAGATGTTTTAGCATTAATGCTGAGTACATAGCTATCCTCTAAATAAATATTTTCAAATCCCGGAAACTGCCAGTAGTTTAAGCGTTCCATTGTTAAATGTCCCAATCGATAGCCGTAGGGTGCGTCGCTGTCAAATTGTCACTCTTTTTTTAGGAATTGTCGATGGCGACGCACCCTACAAATATTGTTGCATGATTTTTGATAAATGGTATTAGCTTATTTGCCCGGTAACAACTCCAACCGATATCGGTACAAAGCCACAGGATGCCCCCCAGCAGCAAAATAATCCGGGTCTTGGGGCGATAAATAAATCGCTGTCACCTGATCCGCTACAATTTTTTTACTCGCAGAATCGCCATTTTTCCCGCTTCCAACTACTCGATAAGCCGTGGTTGTTTCCACCTCGTTTAAATAAATATCAGTCTCTCCCCGAAACACCTGCTGAGAAATCTCTGTAGACATAAATTCATCGGGATTGGGCGTTTCAGTGCCGCGACTGGTAACAATCGAAATTAGTTGGCGATCGCCTTTGAGTATGGTAATCTGGCGGTTGGGATTATTCGGATCGACTTTCACCGAAAGTACGCCACCGTCGCCTAAATAGGCTTTGGCGATGTTCAAACCGTTAAAAGTGCGATCGCCCACAATCTTCTTAGCTAGCTTAGATCTATAATTAGAAAAAATAGCAGTATCTATTTCTGGTTGAAATCGCACTTGAAATAATACGGGCTGCTGTAAATACTGGCGATTTTTTTCAAATCCAGGCGTGACAATATTTGGCGCTAAAGGAGCGGCTAAATCCACCAAAGTGCTCGCAACATTCCAATTTCCTCCCATCCAGTCTGGATACACCAAATCTCCCTTAGCTACAGCGATGGGAGGCTTGCGATCCCAATTGGGAAAACTGGAAATGCGATCGGCCAAAACCCCCGCCCTGGCAGCCCCACCCCACAGCAGCACAGCCAAAACCAGACAAAAACCCCAAATTACCTTCATACCAAATTACATTCAAACAGCTAATTTTTTCTTTCTCTTCTCTCTTCTATGCGTTCTCAGCGCCTCTGCGATTAATTAATCCATAAGTACGCAACAAATTAGTTAAACCTCATATTTATAGCATTTTCATAAGCAGGCATCTTGCCTGTTTCACAAAAATAAATTTGCCGCTTGTGGGGTGGGCATCCTGCCCGCCCCAAATATGCAATTTCAAAGTCGAAAAGCCTATTTTTCAAGTGTCTCAACAGGTGCGGGTTCCCAAACCTCCCCGTATTTTTCCTTCAATTCTTGCCAATTTTCCACCTGTCCCGGTTCATATTCCCCCGGCTTTCCCCACTGCAAAAACGCGCTCAAAGCAGCCTCATTTTGCTCGTCGAGGAAACGAATTGCATAAGTTGTAAAATTGCCTCTTTTCGCCTCCCCAGTCTCGAACTTCACCTGTTTGATTTTGTCCATATTCAGGTGAAACTCAAATATTTCGGCGTGCATATTTGCATATTTACCCTTCGGTAACTCCGCATAAAACAGCTTGTGAATCGAACCGCGTACTTCCAGGACAGCCGCGCTGCTAGTCACAATTAAACGCAGTGTACCCAATTTTTCGCAAGCTTCTAAGAATTCTTTCAGATTAGGCATAATTTGGTAATTGGGAATTGATAATTGGGAATTGATAATTGGTAATTGGGGATTGGTAATTGGTAATAACAACCCAAAACACCAAATAACTAATAATACCCCATGACAACTGACAACTGACAACTGACAACTGACAACTGCCCACTGACAACTGACAACTGCCCACTGTCAACTGTCAACTGACAACTGCCCACTGTCAACTGTCAACTGTCAACTGTCAACTGACTACTTTTCGTGCAGTTCGTAAGCAGCGACAATCCGCTGCACTAGGGGATGTCTCACCACATCCGCCTGATTGAATTCACAGAACGCAATGCCCTCAACGTTGCCCAGAATTTGTTGGGCAACTGACAATCCCGATTGTTGGTGTGGTGGCAAATCTGTTTGAGTGATATCGCCTGTCACTACCATTTTCGATCGAAAGCCCAGACGAGTCAACACCATTTTCATTTGAGCAGGCGTTGTATTTTGAGCTTCGTCCAAAATTACAAAAGCATTGCTGAGAGTGCGCCCTCGCATATAAGCTAAAGGAGCTACTTCGATCAAGCCTCTTTCCATTAAATCGGCCATTTTTTCGGGGTCGATTATTTCTTGGAGGGCGTCGTAAAGCGGACGCAAATAGGGATCGACTTTTTGCTGCAAGTCTCCCGGCAGAAATCCTAATTTTTCCCCAGCTTCTACGGCTGGCCTGGTTAAAATCAGCCGTTCGTACTGCTTGCTTAACAGCGCTTGCACGGCTAAAATAGCTGCTAGAAATGTTTTGCCAGTACCCGCAGGGCCGATGCAAAATGTCAAGTCGTGCGTGCGTACTGCTTGGACGTACTGGCGCTGTTTGAAGGTTTTGGCTCGAATTTCTTCGCCGCGGCGGGTTTTGGCGAGTACGTCTCGCTGTAAGTCTTGCAAATCGCCTTGGCGGTTGGTATCCAATGCGTAGCGGGCCGTCTGGATTTCTACTCCGGTGATGGTTTTGCCGGATTTCCAGTAGTCGGAGAGCGATCGCACTAATTTATGGCACAATTCTACTTGAGTTTTTGTGCCGGAAATCAGTAGTTCCTGGCCTCGCATTACCAGGTTAGCTCCGGTTTGCTTAGAAATAATTTTCAGGTTTTCTTCTTGATTGCCGGCTAGCGACATGGCGCTTTGAGTGCTCGGTAACTCGATTGTTAGTTTTTCAGTCATGCTAGCATGAGCCCCTCCAAATAAGCAATTGAATGTTAACAATTAACGGTTAAATTAGCCCTACTTTGCGAACAAAAAAACGCCAGATACTAGATTTTACCTAGTATCTAAGCGTCTTTTCTGTTTAACTCGCCAATGAGTTTGGTGCTTGAGGCACAAATCAAATCTCCCTTCTTTGAAGTGAGGTAACTTTAGATTTGAGATTTGAGATTTCAGATTTTAGATTTACCTGATTCCGCTGAGATTTGAGATTTTAAATTTTACATTTGTGTCCGATCGCAAAATCGGCAATCTAAAATCAAACGATACAACAGGCAATCTAAAATCTAAAATTCTTGCTGGGTTCTTCAGTTAATAACCGGGAGTATTTCTGCTCGTTCTAAACGTAGGTGTGTTAGTACGGCGAGGTTGTTCTCTCGGAGTTCTGCTAGGTAAGGGAGTCGGCGATGGAGGCGCTGTCCGGGGGCGGAAATCGCCTCGCGGCTCGCGCGTGCCACGATCTGGTCGATCGCGATCCGGGCGATCGCCCCTAGGCGGCAAGGAGTTGCGATCGCCCGCTTCGACATCATATATGTCTAAGTAGAGAGACTGACCAGCAGTTTGCGCCACCGCTTCGAGGGTAGTTCTAATCGCCTGAATATTGCGTCCGCCCCTACCATAAACCCGGCCCTTGTCAGGATCTTCAAAAGCGAGACGAACCCATACCCGCGATTGACGCGGGTGCAGTTCGCAATCAACCCGCAAAGATCCGGGGGTCTCTAAAAAAGGCCCAATTAAAAACTGTACGAGTCCAGCGTAGTTGGGACTAGCTGACTGCTGCTGTGCTGGATTCAACGTTGGCTCCGGCTCCGACTTGTTCAAATACATTCGCTTTTCTCAGGATGTCACGCACGGTGTCAGTTGGCTGAGCGCCTTGTTGTAGACGCTTGACAATCGCTGGAACATCCAGCCTGGTTTCGTTATTTCTAGGGTTGTAGAAGCCGAGTTCTTCTAGGGGACGGCCGTCGCGGCGGGTAGAGCTGTTCATCGCTACAATCCGGTAGCTTGCCTCGCGTTTCTTTCCGTATCTCTTCAATCGCAGTTTGATCATCTTCTTGCAGAATAGTCCTGTTTCAATTCTAAACTATTATGTCGGTCGTCTTTCGGCGAACCCCAACTCAACCCCTATTTCTTAACCTCCCAGCAAAATATCGCTGCGATTTGCTGCCCCCAAAGCTGGTCTAGCACCGTCAATGTGCGGTGTAATTGCTAGCGGCAGGGCCGATGCAGTTCCCCACTGCTGCACCAATTTTTGCAAAAATATATCTTGCTGCGCTCTCAAAGAGTCCCAATCGGTGCCGCGATTGATAATTGCAAACCAAACTAAACCCCGATCGCGCGTGGGTATCGCTCCAGCCAAAGCAATCACCGTGTCCAAAGTACCAGTTTTCACCACAGCGTAGCGCGGAATGTGCCGATGTTCCACAGTTCCCTTATCGCGCCCAGACACCGGAAACAAGTCAGCAATTGTCAACCCAGTAGTCTGAAGGTTGCGGGCGATCGCCTGCATCATCCCGCAAGCCGCCCTCGGAGACATCTGATTTTCGACTCCCAAGCCCGAACCGTTAATTAATTGAAGTTCCGCCTCCGGCACCCCCGCCGCCCAAGTAGCTTGCTGCTGGACTATTTTTGCCCCGCCCAAATTGTCCGCCAGCATTTGGGCAATTTCATTGTCGCTGTGGACGTTCATCTGCTTGAGAATTTCGGGTAAAGGGAGCGATCGACGCTTCAGCAGTAAATGCCCCGAACTAGCAAATTTCTCAGCAATCACGCTGCCGGCGATCGTTACTTGCGACTTTTTAGTTCCCGGAGCCATCTTAGAATACATTGCCAGCACGTCCTGCGGCCAACTACGGCTATCAAGTGCCTGTCGCAGACCCTCCCCCGCAGCCACAGGATCGGACTGGTAATTCATGCGGAAATTGCCTGTCACGACCAAATTGCCAGCCACGCGATCGATACCCATTTGATTGAGAGCATTGCCAACGGCGATCGCCTCCTCCCAAACAAACAGCGGATCGCCCCCGCCACTGACCACCAAATCTCCCTGCAATACCCCATTCCTAATCGGCCCCGTTCCCCAAAACCGCGTTTCAAACTGATAATCCACGCCCCAAGTTTCCAGGGAAGCCAGAGAAGTCGCAATTTTCGTCAGCGAAGCCCCAGGCATCAGCACCGTTCCCTGCTGACTTACCAGTGGCTGCATTCCCGCTTGCACCCAAACTCCCTGATTGCCGTCAATCAGATGCTTCGCCTTCAAATCTTTTAAATATTCCTCCACCGCCGCGGATGCCGGCAAGTCTGAATTTGCCGCATCTATTCCCCCAAAAGCCAGCTCTTCGGCTATCACTAACCCGGGTATCCCTCCCCGCCAAGCCAGTACCGACACAGCGTTGGGCGCGGCACTGCGTACCCCAGCCATGTCCAGCCATAGAGACATGATTCCTGAGCTAAATAAATCCAGCATTTTTTACTCCTAAAGTCAGTCGATTTTAGATTTTAGATTTTAGATTTACTCCGCTGATGAATCTGGGAGATTGAACTTTGGTCTAAAATTTGGGGGCCGAGTCACGACGAGTGTCGGAAACTTGTACCCGTTTTTGGGCGGGCCCACTGTAAACTATTCCATTGAGTTTTTCAATTGGCAGTCAAAAATAGTAAAGTAGGGACAAACTCTATCAGATTAGTCGTCAATGACAATTGTCCGATCGGGCGCGAGCAGATTTGAGTTATTTATTCCCACTTCTGGATTCAGACTCCAGACAAGCAAGAAACGGGTACAAGGCCCAGACGCTCTTGAGTGGATGCTCCCAAAATTTTAGACCAAAGTTCCTGCTCCCAGATTCAATGCTGCAAGTCAATCTCAAATCTCAACTCTCAAATCTCAACTCTCAAATCGACTGAGTTCCTGGTAGAATTTTTAGTGTTTCTCAAACATTAGTCAATGGGATCGACACGCGCAAGAATTGCAATAGACGCTATGGGTGGGGATCATGCCCCCGCCGAGGTTGTAGCTGGAGCGCTTAAGGCACAAGCAGAATTAGGCGTAGAGATTTTGCTGGTGGGCGACCCGCAGCAAATAGAAGACTCGCTACGTCTTCAAGACGCGATCGGCCGCGTCTGCAAAGGTCAGCTAGAAATCGTTCCTTCAGAAGGAACGGTGGAAATGCACGAAGAACCTCTAAGTGCCCTCAAACGTAAGCCCAACGCTTCGATTAACGTAGCGATGAACTTAGTCAAGCAGCAGCAAGCTGATGGTGTGGTGTCCGCCGGTCACTCCGGCGCGGCAATGGCTGCTGCCCTGCTCAGGTTGGGACGCTTACCTGGAATCGATCGCCCTGCGATCGGTGCAGTTTTGCCGACAATGGTACCTGGCACATCTGTACTGATTCTCGATGTTGGCGCTAATGTGGACTGCCGCCCCAAATATTTGGAGCAGTTCGCTCTGATGGGAACTATTTACAGCCAGTGCGTCCTGGGCGTAGCCGAACCTAAAATCGGTCTGCTCAACATTGGCGAAGAACCTTCTAAGGGCAACGACGCGGCGGTTCGCACCCACCAGTTATTGGTGGACAATCCGAACATTCCTTTTGTGGGGAATGCTGAAGGCCGCGACGTGCTGTCGGGGAACTTCAACGTAATTGTCTGCGACGGGTTTGTCGGCAACGTGTTGTTGAAGTTTGCCGAAGCGGTGGGCGAAGTCGTGGTGCAAGTGCTTAAGGAAGAATTGGCCGCCGGACTCAAAAATCAAATTAGCGCTCCCCTCTTGCAAGAAAGCCTCAAGGGGTTTAAGCAGCGGGTAGACCACGTTGAACACGGCGGCGGTTTGCTGTTGGGCGTTGCTGGAGTTTGCATTATCAGCCACGGTTCGTCTCAAGCTGCCTCGATTTTTAATGCTATTCGTTTGGCGAAGGGGGCTATTGACAACCAAGTGCTGGAGCGAATTCGATCGTGCAATCGCGAAAGTGCTTTGGAACAAGAAGCTGTGAAGTAGAGGCATTCATTCAGTTGACAGTTGACAGTTGACAGTTGACAGTTGACAGTTGACAGTTGACAGTTGACAGTTGACAGTTGACAGTTG
>NZ_JAUBVR010000166.1:0-2886 GCF_036705955.1 Microcoleus sp. A6-C6
ATCGACTTCACGCAAGGTTGTGAGAACAATGCTTACCGCTTAGTTGCAGTACCATTCAACGGAAGTTTTGATGTAACGAGTTCTACATTTGCATGGAGTGGACCAAGTGTAGTTGCTACAGACGCGCCAAATGCGATTGTTTTGGGTGCCAATGGAACTTATACAGTAACGGTAACCAATGCAGATGGCTGTAGTTCGACAGAAAGTGTAACGGTAAATAACATATCATGTACAATTCAAAAAGGAATCTCTCCTAATAATGACGGGAAGAATGACACATTTGATTTGAGCACATTGAATGTAAGAGAGCTATTCATTTACAACCGATATGGAACCGAAGTTTACCAATTTGCCAATTACACCAAGCAATGGGGTGGTCAGTCAAATTCAGGAGATGAATTGCCAGATGGCACCTACTTCTATGTGATAAAAACTGTAGAAGGAGAGAACATAACAGGATGGATTTTCATTAACAGATAAAAAAGGATAATACATACTGCCCGAAGTAATTCGGGCAGTATTTTACCACATAAAACAATACCAGGATATGAATAAAATATACTTAGCCGCACTAATTGCCGTAGTCACATTATTTGAGGCTAGTGGACAACAAGACCCACATTATACCCAGTACATGTATAATATGAACGTGATCAACCCAGCATATGCAGGCTCGAAGGAAAACCTATCTTTTGGACTTTTATACCGCAAACAATGGGTAGACATCGATGGAGCCCCCTCTACCTTCACGTTTTCAGGACATTCACCAGCAGGCAAGAACGTAGGACTTGGACTCTCAGTCATAGCAGATGAAATCGGTCCGGTAAAAGAGCAAAACGTATACGGAGATTTCTCCTACACATTGAATTTAGGAGGCGAACACAAATTGGCCTTTGGATTAAAAGCAGGAGCTACGTTTCAAACCATTGGACTATTTGACGACATCAATTCAACCCTGCCAGATCCTACTGATAGCGGATTTAGCCAAAACACCAATAATGTATTTTTCAATATAGGAGCCGGTGTATTTTACTACACAGACAAATACTATGTAGCCCTATCGGTACCCAATATGATGAAAGCCAATTACCTGGATTTTAATGGCGTGAAATACGGAACAGAAACCCAACACTATTTCTTAACAGGAGGATATGTATTTGATTTGACACCAAATTTAAAATTCAAACCCTTTGCGATGCTCAAATCAGCGTTCAATTCCCCAAGTTCCTTGGATGTATCAGCCAACTTTTTATTCAACGAGCGCTTTGAAATAGGTGGTACCTACCGACTAGACGATAGCTTTGGAGCGATGGTCAACTTTGCCGTAACCCCATCTTTACGAATCGGATATGCTTATGACAACATCATCTCGGAACTCAACACGGTAACCCCGTCCTCACACGAGATCATTTTGCTATTTGACCTAAACTTTCCAAAGAAAGTTTCCCGTTCACCACGATTTTTCTAACATAAAAGCACTTACCTAATGAAAAGACTCTATATTCTATTAAGCTGTGTGTTAGTAAGCACCACAACCTTAAACGCACAAAATAAGAAAACCCAGACCGCCGATAAACTCTTTAATCAATTTGAGTACGTAGAAGCGAGCCAAGAATACCTAAAGTTAGTAGACAAAGGCCAAAATGATCCTTATGTTTATAAACAACTGGCCGACGCGTATTACAACATGTACAACCCCGAAGAAGCAGCCAAATGGTATGCCAAAGTAGTAGAAACCCAGCAAGAGGCAGAAACCTACTTTCGCTATGCACAAATGCTAAAAGCTTTGGGTAAATACGAAGAAGCCAACAAGCAAATGGCCACTTTTGCCAAGAAAGCACCAAGCGACCACAGGGCCAAGGACTTCAACCAAAACCCAGGCTACTTGCCAAAGTTGTTGAACAAACAAAAAGCCTACAACGTAACAGCATTGGAAATCAACAGCGAAGGATCAGACTTTGGAGCCGTACTTACCAATGACAATACGTTGTACTTTACCTCTTCAAGAAACAAGAGCAAACGTACCGATGGATGGAACGACGAACCTTATTTGGACATCTACAAATCCACAATGAACGAAGATAAAACTTTCTCTAAACCAGAAGAAGTATCAGAGCTCAACACAAAATGGCACGACGGTCCGGTAAGCATCAGCAACGACGGAAACACCATGTATTTCTCAAGAGATTCACACAGTGAAAAACAATATGAGAAAGACAAGAAACTCAACACCAAGTTTGGACAAGTGTACCTTTACAAAGCCACGAAAGACGGCGATAAATGGGGTAACGTACAATCTTTACCATTTAACAACAAAGACTACTCAAACAGTAGCCCGAGTTTGAGTAGAGACGGGAAAACTTTATACTTTAGTTCAAACATGCCAGGATCAATCGGGCAAACTGATATTTGGAAAGTAGCAATCAATGCAGACGGAAGTTTTGGCGCACCAGAGAATATGGGCAACAAAATCAATACCGAAGGCAAAGAACAGTTTCCACAAATCACGGACGACAACATCTTGTTTTTCTCTTCAAACGGACACATTGGTCTAGGTGGATTAGACATCTACATGATTGATTTGAAAACCAATAATCAAATTGAGAACGTTGGAAAACCAGTAAACAGTGAAAAAGACGACTTCGCATTTAGCTTCAACGCTACTAAAAATGTAGGATTCTTCTCAAGTAACCGAACAGGAGCCGACAACATGTATTGGGCAAATCCAGTATGTGGTGTAGAAGCTATGGTTGTAGTTAAAGATGCCAAAACAGGTGCATTGTTAACAGGCGCCCGCGTATCGATTTTAGATGCAAAGAAAAACGTACTTGAAACACAAACCACCACAGCAAGTGGCGAGATCATGTACCCAGTAGATTGCAACAC
>NZ_JAUBVR010000049.1:0-46642 GCF_036705955.1 Microcoleus sp. A6-C6
AAGATATTTGTAGAATCAAATAAGTTATACACTGTCGAAAAATTAAGATTTACCGCAACTTATTGAGCGGATACGCAATTTTACTAGCTTTTTCATTTTAACCCTTTTTTGGCATACTCGCCAAAGTGAGATGCACCCACCCGGTTTCTTCGGTCGGAGTGCGTAATTCCTAGTAAATTTACGGTATCAAATACCGCAAAAAAGCTTTAATTTGTATTTCAAGATGTTGTTTTCGTTAATTGCTGCTACACACGAAAACAAACTGACTGTTATGAGTGAAGCCTTTCAAAGCAGGAATATCTAATGAACATAAAATATGGACTAACCGCTATCCTGGGAACATATTTGATATCCACATTAGGGGGAGCGACCGCTATGGCAGCCACAATAGGAGGCACAATCAAAGTCAACGTCGTCAACGTCAACGATCCCGACTTCGCGGGTCGTGTCTACACCGGTGACTTTTCCTACGACGATACATATCTGACTAAAGTCGGCGAGGAGGTGATGACCATCAACGATCGAATTATACCAGGACTTCTATCTCTGAACTTTAGATTTTTGGACTTTGCTGATGGCTTAACTCCTGTCACCTATACGGCCAGTGATGATTTCAACTTCCCAGATGCTCCTGTTTTGGCTTTTGAGAACGGAATTCCCTCTCAATTTGGTATGCAAGTTATGCCGGCAGATGATGGCGGAGTTTGGGGTGGAAATAACGGATTTATGTTTGTCGATCGCAAGACATTTTTTTTCGTTTTGCGAAATGGAGCTATTAAAGGTGATGCGAGCGTGACCTTAGAAATTAACGAATCTCCTCCTGAACCTACTCCCGTACCGGAGAACGCCTCCCCCCTCGCCTCATTGTTTGCCTTTTTGGGCTTGGGTGCAGCTCACTTGTGGAGAAAGTCGAGAAAAGGAAATAACTAACAAGTAGGTAGGAACAAATAAACTTTGGGATACAACAGATTTAAAGCGATTGTAAACCTTGCGATTACTCCTTTTCACTCGCAATTACATATTTACTGTATTTTCCCACTCATCTACTTAATCTTTACCAACTTAACTTGAGAGGAATGAACGATGACAGTGATAAATACTGCGTTTACGGTAACAGGTGGCGAAACTAACAGACCGCCCAACAATGTCAAAGATCCAAGTGTGCGTTACATAAATATCCGTGCGCCCTTCTCCCTTCCCTCTGCCGATCAATGGAGTGGTGAAAAAGTGTGGCTACTGATTCCTGGTTTCACAGCACCCAGCGATTCTTTTGATACAACTCTGGCGGCAGCCATCAATGATGCTAACCCAAACGATACAGTTTTAGCCCTTGACTGGACTCAAGTGAGCGGTACCCCAACAAACAATGCAACAGCAGGGATCGCTAGAGGAGACCTTTACAGGTCTGGTTCGTGGATTACCCCAGTGGCAACAGCAATCCAAAACAAACTTGTTGAGTGGGGAATGCCAGCCGGAGCACTCAATATTGTCGGTCACAGTCTGGGTGCTCACCTTGCCAGCGAACTTGCCGCCAGTTTCAATACTACCTATGGAAGTCAAGTTGGTTCGGTTACAGCCCTTGACTCAGCATCAAATACTTCAAGATTCCTGAGTCCATACGATACAACTAATGGTTTCGATACTGACCTATCAAATGGATACGTATTAGATAAAAAATGAGGAATTGCAGACCCAATCGAACGCTTAGACTTTGGTGCTACGGCTTCAAGAAGAAGTTTTAATGGCATCAGCAGTGTAGCGGGAAATGAAGCTCAAGCTGGAACTGCCAAGGAATCTTTCCTGTTTGACTTCGGCATTACTGCGAAAGATCAGCATAGCAGTGTCATTACCGCCTACACAAATTTGGTGACAACTGATGAAGATGGTGATTCTCGTTTAGCCACAAATATTCTAGGTCTGGATGACACGCAGGCCAATCATCCATTTCGACCAAACTTCTATAAAGGGGATTCTCCTAACTCTCTTCAAGTGCATGAAGGAGTGATTCCGGTTGATGCTGAAGATAATCCTTTGTTTCTGGTTGCTGCTAAGCTTAATGGCGGACTCAACGATCGCTTCATCTATGGGACTAACGGAGACGACGAATTCAGATTAAGTGCGAATTTTGCGAAATATTACAACAACAACGGGAACCATACTTATAATGTTGGTAACGGCAACGATCTTGTATTTGGTGGCATAGGTAATGACATCATCTTCGGCGGGGCTGGAAATGATACTGCTGATGGCGGAGATGGGAATAATCAGATATATGGTGATGACGGTAATGATATTCTCGGTGCTGGCATAGGTAATGACACCCTCTACGGCGGGGAGGGAATTGACATCATTAATGGCGGAGATGGGACTAATGACATTTATGGCGATCGGGGTAATGATTATCTGACTGGTGGAAACGGCACTAATAGGTTTTTTGGTGGTTCTGGAAACGATGTTCTAGAAGGTGGTACGGGTCTAAACTTACTCAAAGGTACAGACACCAACACGATGTTGAGTGATGAGGTAGATACTTTAATTGGCAACCCTAACGCCAGACAAAACACATTTTATATTGGCGATCGCACAAGAAATTGGTACTCAGCCAATGATGGAAATGATTACGCCTATATTCAGAGGTTTAATCCAGACCGTGACATAATTTTGGGCGGCGTGAACATTGAGGCGCAAAACCTCATCACTCAAACCTTTCTCTGGGCTGGAGGTGAATTGATTGCAAAGATTGACGGTCTCTGGGCTTCGCAATTAGAGTCGCAGTTTCCTACAAGGTTTTTTTAGGCTTGACTTTTCTGCGGTTTTGTAGAGACCGCTGTAAATTTTAAATCCTCAAAGTTGAGGAATGCTACTTGAGAGCTAAGCCAAGCGCGTGACAATTACACCGGACGCACTCTTGACCAAAGAAACCGGGTTTTTCAATTAATTTGATGGCTACAGCGAAGATTTTCTGCAAAAACCTGGTTTTTGACCTCCCCTGCGATCGCGCAATGGATTAACAGTGAAAAGCTCAATCGCGCCCGTAACACATAACTCTCGTGAAGCAACCTCTACACACTTCTCGATGTATGAATTTACGATCGCGCTCGATCGCAAAAAACATTGTGCTAGAATCCATCAATACGTAGTCGTAGGTTGGGCACAGGCCGAGAAGAGCAATCTTCTGGCAGTCTAGGGGAGGTTGTAGGTCAGCCACCATTTGGGTCTTCCCAGTTGAAAGCCACCCTGCAACATGAGCCTGGAATCTGCAACCGCAGCCGAGTGCGGCAGAGCGGTGGGAGTGTCGCGCTAGAATTAGCATCACGAGTTAAAACTCGAACAAAAACGCTCGTTGTGCGAGCGTGACCTCAAAACGGGCATATAGCAGGTGGGAATAAATCATGTTTGAACGCTTCACAGAAAAAGCAATAAAAGTAATCATGCTGGCCCAGGAAGAAGCTCGCCGCCTGGGTCACAACTTCGTAGGGACAGAACAGATCCTCCTGGGTCTGATCGGGGAAGGAACCGGAGTTGCGGCTAAAGTCCTCAAATCAATGGGGGTCAACCTCAAAGATGCTCGGATTGAGGTCGAAAAAATCATCGGGCGCGGTTCGGGCTTCGTAGCAGTCGAAATTCCGTTCACCCCGCGCGCCAAGCGGGTTCTAGAACTGTCCCTCGAAGAAGCTCGCCAACTCGGACACAACTATATCGGCACCGAACACCTGCTGCTCGGCCTGATTCGCGAAGGTGAAGGAGTAGCGGCCAGAGTCCTGGAAAATCTGGGAGTAGACTTGTCGAAAGTCCGCACCCAAGTGATTCGGATGCTGGGAGAAACCGCAGAAGTCGCAGCCACTGGCGGCGGCGCTCGCACCAAAACCCCAACCCTGGACGAATTTGGAGCCAACCTGACTCAAATGGCGGTCGATGGTAAGCTTGACCCCGTAGTCGGTCGGCAAAAAGAAATCGAACGGGTAATTCAAATCCTCGGTCGCCGTACCAAAAATAACCCGGTACTGATCGGCGAACCCGGAGTCGGTAAAACTGCGATCGCCGAAGGCCTGGCCCAGCGCATCGCTAACAACGACATCCCAGACATCCTCGAAGACAAGCGCGTCGTCACCCTCGACATCGGCCTGCTCGTCGCTGGTACGAAATACCGGGGCGAATTTGAAGAGCGCCTGAAAAAAATCATGGACGAAATCCGCACGGCGGGTAACGTGATTTTGGTGATTGACGAAGTGCACACTTTGATCGGTGCTGGGGCGGCGGAAGGCGCGATCGACGCAGCCAACATTCTCAAGCCAGCTTTGGCTAGAGGCGAACTCCAGTGTATCGGTGCTACAACCCTTGATGAGTACCGCAAGCACATCGAGCGCGATGCCGCCCTAGAGCGACGCTTCCAGCCCGTGATGGTCGGCGAACCCACCGTTGATGAGACGATCGAGATTCTGTTCGGTCTGCGGGAACGCTACGAACAGCACCACAAGCTGAAAATCTTGGATACGGCCTTGGAAGCCGCAGCCAAACTCTCTCACCGCTACATCTCCGATCGCTTCCTCCCAGACAAAGCTATTGACTTGGTAGATGAAGCTGGTTCCAGAGTCCGCTTGATCAACTCCCAACTTCCCCCCGCAGCCAAAGAACTTGATAAAGAACTCCGCAAAGTCCTCAAAGATAAAGACGAAGCGGTGCGTTCTCAAGACTTTGACAAAGCAGGCGAATTGCGCGATCGAGAAATGACGATCAAAGCCGAAATTCGCGCGATTTCCCAAGCAAAAAAAACCGACTCGGCGGCCCGTGGCGACACCGATCCATCGCCAGTAGTTACCGAAGAAGATATCGCTCAAATCGTCGCAAGCTGGACGGGCGTACCGGTTAACAAATTAACTGAATCTGAGTCCGAAAAACTGCTGCACATGGAAGATACCTTGCACCAGCGTTTGATCGGCCAAGAAGAAGCAGTGAAAGCCGTTTCCCGTGCCATTCGTCGCGCTCGCGTTGGGTTGAAAAATCCCAATCGCCCGATCGCCAGTTTCATCTTCTCCGGGCCCACCGGTGTCGGTAAAACCGAATTGACCAAAGCCCTAGCCGGCTACTTCTTCGGTTCCGAAGACGCGATGATTCGACTGGATATGTCCGAATACATGGAACGTCACACCGTCTCCAAACTAATCGGTTCCCCTCCAGGCTACGTCGGCTACAACGAAGGCGGACAACTCACAGAAGCAGTCCGCCGCCGTCCTTACACCGTCGTATTGTTCGACGAAATCGAAAAAGCCCACCCCGATGTCTTCAATATGCTCCTGCAAATATTGGAAGACGGCCGCTTAACCGATGCCAAAGGTCGCACCGTAGATTTCAAAAATACGCTGCTGATTATGACTTCCAACATCGGTTCTAAGGTGATTGAAAAAGGTGGCGGTGGCCTCGGCTTCGAGTTCAGCGACAACCAAGCCGATGCTACTTACAACCGCATTCGCTCTTTGGTTAACGAAGAACTCAAGAACTACTTCCGCCCCGAATTCCTCAACCGACTTGACGAAATTATCGTCTTCCGTCAGTTGAACAAGGAAGAAGTCAAGGAAATTGCCGTCATCATGCTCAAAGAAGTGTTCGGCCGCTTGACAGAACAGGGAATCACGATGGAAGTGACCGAGAAATTCAAAGAAAGGCTGGTAGAAGAAGGCTACAACCCCAGCTACGGAGCTCGACCCCTGCGCCGCGCTATCATGCGGTTGTTGGAAGACAGTTTGGCTGAGGAAATCCTTTCTGGCCGCATCAAAGACGGTGACACCGCTGTTGTGGATGTGGATGAAGCCGGTGTTGTGAAGGTGCTGCAAGGTCAAAAGCGGGAATTGCTGCCCCAAGGTGCTGAGTAAGGTTGAGTGGCGTGCGATCGCATCGGGAGTAAAGTTGTGAAATAACTAATCTCGCGATCGCAAATAACTCACAATCCTTACATAAAAAAAGGTAGAGAATTTTAATTCTCTACCTTTTTTATGAGTTAATATTAACAGAATGCACTCAACTTTTCTAAGTATTTTCGTCTCAAAAAAACCTAAGACAGATCAACTCGGTTTCTGTAGGGTAGCATCCCCGTCTCTTCCCTGACGGGTTTCTGAATAGCCAAACAAAGTTTTACGTTTAATTAGAGCGACTTACTTCAATGGCAATTAGATAATTAGTGGCAACTATATAGCGAGGACTTTCATGACATCTGAAAAAAAGAATTTGGGTACAGAAGTAGTAGAAATTCCGGCTGAAACCTGGTGGATGAAAGCCTGGAAGTCGCAGCGAGAAAATATTCAGATAGTAATTATTGCTTTGGGTTTAGCAATAGTGATTCGAGCGTTGGTGGCAGAACCGCGTTTCATACCCTCAGATTCTATGATACCAACTTTGCGCGTGGGCGATCGCGTCGTAGTCGAAAAAATCTCCTACTACCTCGAAACCCCAAAAACTGGCGATATCGTAGTATTCGCCCCGCCGGAACAGTTGCAAGAACAAGGCTTTACCGCCGACCAAGCATTTATCAAACGGGTAATTGGCTTGCCTGGTCAAACCGTTGCTGTTAAAAAAGGTCTAGTCTACCTCAACGACAAACCCATCGTCGAAAAATATATTGCCGAACCTCCTAAATATCAGTGGGGGCCTTATGTCGTCCCGGAAAATCAATACTTCGTGATGGGAGACAACCGCAACAATAGCAACGACTCCAGCAGGTGGGGATTTTTACCTAAGAAAAATATCATCGGCCGTGCTGTAGTCAGGTTTTGGCCACTAGAACGTATTGGGCAAGTTTGAAGTCATTAGTCATTAGTCATTAGTCATTAGTCATTAGTCATTAGTCATTAGTCATTAGTCATTAGTCATTTACAAAGCTCGCGACGGATACAAAGTTCCTGAGCAGGGACGCTCCCACTGTCAAAAAATGCTTTTTGCAAAAATGAGATGCTCCATCTCCCCATCTCCCATTCTCCGCCTCTCCGACTATCCTGTACGGAAATTTCTACTGATTCTTGCGCCTTGAGGGGTAGGGACTTCCTCCGGCAAATGATAAAATACTACCAAAGGCAGCGGGATTGCCGGCCTAGATCAAAATCAATTCAATATTAAAAAATTAGGTAGGAAAGTTATGGGATTTTTTGATTCAGAAATTGTTCAGCAAGAAGCCAAGCTGTTGTTTGAAGACTATCAATCTCTCGTCACACTAGGCGGCAATTACGGCAAATTCGATCGCGAAGGCAAGAAAATGTTCATCGCTCAGATGGAATCCATGATGGACCGCTACCGGATTTTTATGAAGCGCTTTGAGCTGTCTGAGGACTTCATGGCTCAGATGACTGTAGAGCAGTTAAAAACACAGCTCAATCAA
The DNA here is from genome assembly GCF_036705955.1 of Microcoleus sp. A6-C6. Classification (NCBI taxonomy): domain Bacteria; kingdom Bacillati; phylum Cyanobacteriota; class Cyanophyceae; order Oscillatoriales; family Microcoleaceae; genus Microcoleus; species Microcoleus sp. A6-C6. The sequence continues at coordinate 7,367 of NZ_JAUBVR010000049.1, forward strand.
TTTGGCATCACGCCCCAGCAGATGTTTGAGCAAATGAACTCAACGCTGGAACGGATGAAATCCGAACTGGAAAAACAATCATAGGAAGAAGGAAGAAGGAAGAAGGAAGAAGGAAGAAGGAAGAAGGAAGAAGGAAGAAGGAAGAAGGAAGAAGGAAGAATGCTTATAGACCTAGTTTTTGAGTCATTAGTCAACAGTCAAAATTCAACTAATGACTAATGACCAATGACCAATGACTCATGACTCATGACTCATGACTAATGACTAATGACTAATGACTAATAATTAAGGCCGCTCAAAAGCTGACGCAGGTTTAAAACTTTCTACGGGAACGCCCTCCAAAGCTTGGCTCATAAAATCTCGCCAAACAGGGGCAACAATCCCACCGCCGGTAGCACCGTAGCTCATCGGTGCGTAATTGTCGTTGCCCATCCAGACAGCAACCGACAACTGCGGCACGTAACCGACAAACCAAATATCGCGTTCTGAGGAAGTTGTACCTGTTTTCCCAGCAGCCGGCCGGCCGAGTTGGGCCGCCCTTGCCGTTCCGTTGTTAACTACCCCTTGCAGGGCGCTGTTGACGGATGCTGCGGCCCAGGCGTTGAGAACTGGTTTTGGTTTGGGCGTATTGTCGAGCAAGACGTTGCCGCTGCTGTCGGTGACTTGGACGATAAACGTGGTGTCAGAATGCCAGCCGTTGTTGGCGAAGGTAGCAAAAGCTCCGGCCATTTCTAAAGGTGTCAAGTCAACGGCACCTAATGGCAAAGAAATCACGGGTTCCATCGGACTTCTGATGCCGAGTGTCCGGCAAATTTCAATGACTTTATTCAATCCGACTTCTTGGCCGAGTTTGACGGCGGGAACGTTGAGGGATGATTCCAAGGCTCTGCGGATGCTGACAGCGCCGGAGAATCCGCCGCCGTAGTTTTGAGGGTAGTAGTAGCCGTCGCCGTCGCGGTAGCCGACTGGGGAGTCGTAGACAATTGAGTCGGGGGTGTATTTGCCGCTAGCAAAGGCAGCGTAGTAGACAAAAGGTTTAAAAGAAGATCCGGGCTGGCGGCGTGCTTGAATGGCACGGTTGAATTCACTCTTTTGGTAATCGACTCCGCCAACCATTGCTTTGACGAAGTGGGTGCGGGGATCGACGGCTGCTAGGGCAATTTGTCCTTGGTCGCGATCGTAAAAAAGTCCTTGGTTGTAAAGTCGATTGTGCCACGTTTTGACGGTTTCTTCGGCTATGCGCTGCATTTTAAGGTCGATCGTCGTTTGAACGCGCATTCCTCCCTTGAGTACGGCATCTCGCCCAAAACGCCGTGTCAGTTCCTGGACTACGGCTTGTGTGACGTAAGGAACTTGGGAGCCACCAAAAGAGGTGATTTTGCCAAGCTTAATTTTTTGCGATCGGGCGGTATCCGCTTCCGCCGGCGTAATCCATTTGAGATCCTTCATCCGGGTTAAAACAGTTTCCTGCCGCTCTTTTGCCAATTTGTAATTGACAAAAGGACTGTATTCTTCGGGGGCGGAAATTAAGCCGGCGAGCATGGCTGCTTCCGCAAGGCTCAAACTATCTGCTGACTTGTTGAAATAGCTTCGAGAGGCTGTCTCTACGCCGTACAAGTTGTGCCCTAAGTAGATTTGATTCAGGTACAGTTGCAGAATTTGGTCTTTGTTGAGAATTTGCTCCAAGCGGATAGACATTACCGCTTCAGCTATCTTGCGACTAAATTTTGACTGGGGAGATAGAAACAGGTTCTTGACTAGCTGCATTGTCATAGTCGAGCCGCCTTCAACGGTTCTACCTTTCTCTAGGTTGACTATGAGAGCTCTGGCTATCCCGCCGGGGTTGATGCCTTTGTGGGTGAAGAAGTTGCTATCTTCGATCGCCATTACGGCCCGTTTCAGGTTCGGGGAGATTTTGTCAAGAGGTACGACATCCCGGTTAGCTTCATCGTGGATACTGGCTAGGGGCTTGCCGTTGATGTCGTAAATGTGAGTAGTTTCGGTGGGAGAGTAGGTTTGCAAGATGCGAACATCTGGCAAATTGCGGAAGCTGATCGCTAAGCCAACCAATCCGCCGGCGACTACGGAACTGGCAAGCATTGTCATGCTGAGTATGGTTCCGGCTGTCACTTTGCTGACTGACTGAACAAACTCGAATACAGGGGCTGAGTTTTCCGTATTTTTGCGAACTGCGTTGGTTGACACGTGGATTTCACTTCCTCACTCGATTTGGGGTTTAAGACTTTTAATTTTAGATGGAAACTCTGGAGGCTTTCAGCGAATGAAAGCCGGTCAGCTTTGGGATTATGGTAGCTTGATAGTTGTGTGTTTATGTGTCAATCAGTGAGTTTAACTAATTCCGCTGCACTTTGGCAAAATATTAGAGTTTTATGGTTTCCGATCGCTCCCCTATGATAACTCCTAACCTTTCAGCGCTTTACCGTGGCATCAGCGAGATTTTTCCCGATCGACCTGATTCTAGCAACCCTGACGAAAATCTGGCCCAACTGCTGGCAAAAGTCGATCGTCCGTTGCGAGTCAAACTGGGAATTGATCCCACAGGGACTGACATTCACTTGGGACATAGCATTTGTTTCCGCAAGCTCAGAGCTTTTCAGGATGCCGGTCACACGGCGGTACTGGTCATCGGAGATTTTACCGCAAGAATTGGCGATCCGACAGGAAAATCGGAGACGCGCAGCCAGTTGACAGCCGAACAAGTGGCAGAAAATGCCAAGACTTATTTAAACCAAGTGCGTCCGATTGTAGATTTTGACACACCCGGACGTTTGGAAATTCGCTATAACTCCGAGTGGTTGTCAAAATTGGACTTGGCGAAGATTTTGGAACTGCTAGGCACGATGACAGTGCAGCAGATGCTCGCTAAAGAGGGATTTGACAACAGGATGCAGCAGGAAAATGCGATTTACCTGCACGAGTTTTTGTATCCGCTAATGCAAGGTTACGATTCCGTGGCCTTGGAGACCGATGTGGAGTTGGGCGGAACTGACCAAAAGTTTAATATTGCGGTGGGCAGAGATTTGCAGAGGCATTTTGGGATGAAACCGCAGTTTGGTTTGCTGATGCCGATTTTGATCGGGACTGACGGCGTGCAGAAGATGTCGAAGTCCTTGAATAATTATGTAGCTTTGTCTGAAGATCCGCTGACGATGTATTCTAAGTTGGAGAAAATTGCCGATCGCTCGATCGCCCAGTATTTTGAACTATTGACAAATTTGCCCCTTGATGATTTGCCAGAAAATCCGCGCGAAAAGCAGAAACTTTTAGCTGTGGATGTGGTAAGTCAGTATTGGGGGAAAGCAGCGGGCGATCGGGCGCAACAAGATGCGATCGCGCTAATCAAAGGTGCGGCGGGACAGGCTGATGCTGTGGCGGAGTTTTCTTTGGCAAACGTGCAGTTTCCGGCTAAGTTGTTTTATATTCTGAGTGCTAGCGGGCTTTGTAAGAGCAGCGGTGATGCACGGAAGTTGATGCAGGGCGGTGGGGTGAAGTTGGAGGGCGACAAAGTTTCTGATGTTAATCTTACGTTTGAATCACCTGCTGATTTATGCGGTAAGGTTTTGCAAGTGGGCAAAAATAAGTTTGTGCGATTGGTGTCTTGAATATCTTTTTTAACCGCAGATGAACGCTGATGAACGCTGATAATCGAATTATTGTGGCTTTGGATGTTTCGAGTCAAGAAGAGGCGATCGCACTTCTTGACAAACTCCCGCAAGTATCTTTCTGGAAAGTGGGTTTGGAACTGTTTGTGAGTTCCGGGCCGGGGATTTTGGAAATTTTAAAACAGCGGGAAAAGCGGATTTTTCTCGATTTGAAATTTCACGATATCCCCAATACTGTGGCTGGTGCTTGTCGTGCTGCGGCTAAGTACAACGTGGATTTATTGACTATCCATTCTACTTGTGGTAAAGATGCTCTGAAAGCGGCACAGTTAGCTTTGGTAGAAGGGGCGGTGGCGGTTGATAAACCGACTCCTAAATTGATTGCAATTACGCTGTTAACGAGTTTGAATTCGCGACAGTTAGCTTTTGAGTTGAAAATACCTTTGGAGTTGCCAGAATATGCTTTGCACATGGCATTGTTGGCTAAGGAAAGTGGTTTAGCTGGTGCTGTTTGTTCTCCGCAAGAAGTGGAACAGTTAAGAATGAGTTGCGGGGATGATTTTGTGTTGGTTTGTCCCGGTGTGCGTCCGAAATGGGCCGAGGGGGGCGATCAAAAACGATCGATGACTCCAAAAGCGGCATTTAAAGCAGGTGCAGATTATCTGGTAATTGGGCGGCCGATTACAGCTTCCGACGATCCGGTGGCGGCTTTTGCGCGCATTTGTGAAGAGTTGGGATAACAATTTGAATGTTTGTTAAACCGCAGGTAAACACGGATGAATACAGGTAAACTTCCATCGGCGTACATCTGTGTTTATCTGCTAATATCTGCGGTTGCAAGTCCGACTCTGGCTGTTAATGTTGTCACAAATGCCGATCGCAGTATAAACGCAAGTCGGTATGGTTTGTTAGCCCGATCGCCCTGTCCGGCAGATTTGGAAGCTTTAGTCGATCGGCTGTTGCAAGATTTGCCGAGTTATGCTAACCGTGTAATTGCGCGATCGGGCTTTGCTCCTAACAATTCTAGAGCGATCGATTACGTGCAGCGTCAAATAATTTTAGCAGGTCGCCCGGAGTTTGAACCGCTACCTTTAAATTTTGAAGAAGCACTTCCTGAAAATGCCAGTCAAGTTTTTATTACTACATTAGAACGGCAGTATCGCGAGGGGAAACGAGTTGAAATTCAGCAATATCACTGGCTGTTTTTAGCTAAAACGGAGAAGGGCTGGGAATTAGTAAAAATTGTTTCTCGGTTTGGTACAGTGGCGGATGTTCGTGCGTTGTCGCCGCCAGAAAGTGAGAAAAGCGCAATTGCTAAGGCGATTCGTTTGTGGTTGCGAGATTGTCGTGCACAAGGAGAAAATAAGACGGCGCTTTAACTACTGAATTTTCTAGCCAAGTTCTGTTTGATTTCCAAATATGCTGCTTCTTCGAGTTCTAGTCGTTCTCGAATTAGGCGAATAATCCACGCCTCAACATCTGTTTCTTGATGCAATCCCGCTAAAAAAGCTGCTTTGATCGCAAGTTCAGAGGGAATGGATAAAGAAGTCGGTGGTTTTTGAACAATAATGGGAGTTTCCCATGCTGAGTCATTGTTAGCTTCGATTTCAACTATTAAATCAATTTCTGGTTCAGAGAGTGTTTCTTGGGTTGTGGGATTGATTGAGTTCATATTGGTCATCCGGTAATAAATTGTTGGTTTGAGCCTGATATTGTTGGTGAATACTTCTCTAGTATTCACTGTTTTATATCAAGAATTCTGTCGCGTGGGTGGGGGCGGGTTTATCAGATTATTCGTTTCAGCCTGAGATTGTTGGTGAACCCGCGCCTACAAGTGTTGCGGTTCACCAGCAATGATATCAGGCGTAATTACTGATTAACTTGCCGTTTTAAATTCATCCAATTTAGCTTTGATTACCTGCATATCTTGCCACATAAACCATTTTGGTGTCTCCGGTTCGCGGGAGGGATTTCGCAATAAGTATGATGGGTGAAAAATTGGCATACACAAACGTCCTTCCCATTCTATCCATTGACCTCGGATTTTACTAATTGGCCGCTTGTCGCTTAACAATCCTTTGAGGGCTGTTGCACCGGTTAATAAAATAATTTTGGGGTCTAAAATGCGAATTTGTTCGAGCAAGTATGGTTTGCAAGCTTCGATTTCTTTGGCTGTGGGAGGGCGGTTTTTGGGTGGGCGACATTTGATGACGTTGGCGATGAATACGTCGGTTTCTGCACTCAATTCTACGGATTCTAAAATCTTATCTAACAGTTTGCCCGATCGCCCGACGAAGGGTAATCCGGTTTCATCTTCGTTTTGTCCGGGCGCTTCTCCCACAATCAAAATTGAGGCTTGAGGATTGCCGCGCCCGATGACGGCGTGGGTGCGGGTGTTACCCAATTCGCAGCGGTGACAGCGGTTGCAGTGATCGCCGATTTGTTCCATATTTTGATAAGTGCCGGCGGGAATGGGAATTTTGGCATTTGCTGGGATTGAGTCGTTTTGGAAGGCGGCACTTTGATTGCTGTCAAACAGGCTAAGTTGCAAGTCGCTGGACATATATTTTACAATTAGAGAGATTTTGTTTAGTCTAGAGTTTATAGTTTAGATGGCGCTGGGCGATCTGAGATTTACTGGATGCTTCTATGCGCTGCTGTGGATTCGCTACGGGATAGCTACGCTTTACGCACAATCCCAAATTAACACTCGCAAATCTCCAATTGTTTGGTTGAGCTCGTACAGGCAGGAATATGTTGTCTAACCCGTTTTTTGACGATCGCGCCGATGCAGGCGAAAAACTGGCCGAGGCAGTTGAAGACGAGCTCGGTCAGTTGAATTTAAGCGCACAGGAAGCTATTAAACCGATTGTTTATGCCTTACCACGCGGGGGTTTGCCGGTTGCTGTGCCGATCGCGCGCCGCTTGGGTTGTGCTTTGGATGTGGTTGTCGCCAAGAAAATTACTCGCCCAGATAATTTGGAATTCGCGATCGGGGCTGCAACTGCTGATGGCCAGGTGATCTGGCAAAAGCAAAAGCAGCACAATTTACGCTTGCAAAAATCAGCACTCCAGCAGGCTGAAAATAGCGCTCAATCTCTGTTAGCGGATTTGGCTTCGGGGCGACCAAATGTCAGCGCGGCGGGGGCTTTGGCGATTTTGGTGGACGATGGGATTGCGACGGGGATGACGGTGGCTGTGGCGGCGAAGGCTTTGCTGTCGCAGCAACCGGTGGCTTTGTGGATTTGCGCGCCTGTGGCACCGCTAGATTTGATGGATTTTTTGGCGGAAATAGCCGATAAGTCGATTATTCTGGAGACTCCTCACCCTTTTTACAGTGTCAGTCGCTTTTACGCGCAGTTTCCCCAGGTGGAGACGGCGGAGGCTTTGGCGTGTTTGCTGCAACAAACTGAATGGCGATCGTAGGTTAAGCTGGAAGGCTAAATCCAAAAGCTCGATCACTAACACATGAGACCTTGGGAATATTGGTTGAACACTGTGATTTTGTCTACTCAGCAAAATCCGCCTCGCTTTGTTGAGTTGGTGATGTTGATTTTGGCGATGATTTTGTTGGGGCTGTGGAGTGTAACATGGCAGTGGCAGTATTTAACTCTGTCTTTGAGTTATATAATTGGTTCGTCTTTTTCAATTTTGGTGCGAGAATATATCGGGCCTCGCCCTCAATTTCAGTGGACTCATTTCACTGCTTTGCTATTATTAATTATCAGTTTTTATAGCTTTGCTGAATTGATTAGATAGTTGAGGGGATTTTGAAGGAACCGCGAAGACGCTAAGGACGCGAAGGAAGAGGAGAGAAGATCGAGAGTTCACTAATTATTCGCGATTATCCTATATTGTAATAGGATTGATGCAAAATTATGCGGTTGCCGGCGGGATCGAAGGCATAGATTTCTAAGCCGTGTGAGGCTTTGATAATTTCTCCGGCTGGCGGATAACCTAATGCCCAAATTCGGGCGATCGCAGTTTCGATATCGCTGACTTCTAAACACAAACTCATGCCTGTTTTTGCTCGATTTGCAAATTCCGATTTGTGGGAATCTTTAGGTTTGAATATACCTAGTCGTAAGCCGGGGAGGTGAAATTCGGCATAACTATTGGGAATGTAAGGATTGGGTTCTAGGTCGAGAAATTTGGTGTAAAATTTAACTAAAACTTCTTTATCAAGGTCTGCTAAAGTTACTAGGGCGGCGCTGTATTGGAAACTCATATAATAAATTGGGAATTGGGAATTGGGAACTGGTAATATTATACAACATTCACTGCAATATCAAAACTTCGGAGCTAAAAGGGGAGTGACTGCGTAAGTCTTGGTATAATCAATTGCTCGCCCTGCAATCCCTTTACTATTCAAAGTGAGATGAATCCAAAAGGAAATCAAGAGAACAAGAATCTTAGAAGACTCAGCGTCACTGCAACAACCCCAGATGCTAGATTGATTGAGAATCCAGCATCTAGCTTTCCGCGTGCAGTTGCTATGGCGATAGATGATGCTCAAGATGTTATAAACGAGCTCTATCGGGAAGAGGCAGAGTACGGAGATGGAAGTTGTGCTTTTATGGTGATGAAGGAACAATTTGAAGGTGGAGTGGACAAGCCGCCAATGTCCCTAAAAAAAGGCACTCTCCACGATACAAAGTGCAGTGAATATATTTTAGCATTACAAAAACAACTGCAAATTTTGCCTTCTGAGCCTAATGAGCCTAGAGAAAGGATTGCTAGAGAAATTCAAAAAATGCAAGAGGCGCTACAATGGGTTGAAGACTACCGCAACGGCAACAATCCGGTGATTCCTCGATGGGCAAAGTCTTGGAAAGATCAGTTAGGAAAATAATCAATGGATATTATTAATCTACAGAGCACTTACAAAACACCGTATCAGGGCAGGAACTGGCGGGATACAAAGCATGAGCTTCCTATTAAGCCAAAGGACACTCTGAGTTTCTGTGACTTAAGAAATTGCAGTCTAGAAGGACGCGACTTATCAATGGTAGAGTTCTTTGGTTGCCGTTTAAATAGTACCTTATTTAAAGGTGCAAATTTGGATAAAGCGCGATTTATTGGCTGTTTTTCTTCCGATGATTATCCGCCAACGGATTTTAGTGGTGCTATTGGCGATGTGTCTGTAGTACATTCTCACCTTCACTACAAAGGCGAATTTATAGGAGATTCTGTTTATATTGACGATAATTTTTGGATGGGAGACAGTCTAGAGTCCAAGTGGTCTGATGTTGTGGCTGCTGCTGCTACCGAAACACTTTCCGATCGCAATGATGTCAGATATAATGCTGCGGCCAAATTAGGAGATTTAAATAATCCTGTTGTTGCTCCCATACTGGCTTGTCTCCTCGCTGACGATGAGTGGGATGTGCGATCGATTGCCCTCGAAACATTAGGAAATCTAAGGCATCAGGAATTCCCGCAGGGTGACAATATTTTATTGCAGTGGATGTTCTTACGTCTCGGAGATCGACATTCGATTGTACGGCAGAAAGCGAGAAACCTTGTTGAGATTCTATCACCACCAAACGATGTATTGCTTGCTTCTATTAACCGGATGAGGTCGTCGGAGTCTGAGGAAAGAATTTCGGGCGTACTTGCTGCTATTGAGTTGTGCAGGCTAGACGAACAATATTCGAGTTTACTGGAGCCCCAAATTATTGAGATTCTCTTGTTGGATGAAGCACCTGCTGTTCGGCAAAAATCTTCCTATCTTCGAGAAATTTTAGAGGATTGTTAGAAACTTTAACCGCAATCTGCTGTAAATTTATACCTCCTTAAAATCCTCCAATGCGTCCGACTATTTGAATTTTACCTCGTGCATCGCCTTTGAGAATCACAGCTTCGCCACTTTGGGGAAAAATATCTGTAATCGCTGTAATATTGACTTGATGCGTTACCATAATAATAGCGCCTTTTGTGTTGCGGTTGTCAACAATTAATTTGCGAATTGTTGCTGTTTGTCTGGCTTCTTGGCTGCTGTCCCTAAAGAATGAGTTGAGGGCTGGTAATGGCTCGACTTTGCCTAAATTTATCAGTTTTGCTGTTTCCAAACACCGGCACCACTGACTCGATACAACTCTCACAACTTTGATGTTGCGGTTGCGAAATTCGGCTCCGATTTGCTGGGCTTGGGTTCTTCCCTGGGCTGATAAATTGCGCTGGGTGGAACAGTCGCCTAACTTAAAGTTAGCAGGATCTCCGGTGCCTGGGGCGATCGCGTGTCGCATTGCTACCACCAACCCTGTCTCATCCCGCTGCAACAATTGCCACCCTGCTTGAGTTTGCGCCTTGGTTGCTGCGTCCGAACTTGTAGTTGCAGTAATTATGCCGATCGACAATACTAAAGCTAGGGAACCGAAAAACCATTGACCGTTGAGGTAAATCTGTGCTGCCATTGTTCCAGAACTTAGAAATTATCTTATCATATTGTAATACAACAAATATTTCTCTATGGAACTCACAAATTTTATTGCTCTGTCTGTCATTGTTGTGGCTGCGCTGGGGATTGGCATCGGAACAATGACTTGGGCTTACTTCGGTAAGGGCAGCATTTCTGTACTGTTTAAAGAACCAATTTTAAACTCGCCAGAATTTCCAGATACTGACGTCGGTAGCAAAGCTGCGGTTTATTTTCAAGCAGGAATTGAGGCTTATCAATCGGAAAATTACCGCCAAGCTGAAGAGAAATTTACTAGCGCCATACAACAGGTGGCAACGGCAGAAGCTTACCACAATCGCGGCTTGATTTTTGCGAATTTGCGATCGGATGGCGAGGCGGTGGCAGATTTGATCCGTGCTAGCGAATTATATCAACAGCAGGGGAATGGAAGTGCGATCGACACGATTAAACAAAATCTTGCAGCTTTGAAGCAGCGCAAATTAGAACGAGAAAAACAAAAAGCTGTAGCGACATAAATTGCGGGAATTACGCAGAAACCGGGTTTTTTACGAAAATATTCAATTGTGCTTTGCTCGTTACTAGGCAGAGTCTGGTAACGAGTAACAAAATATTCGATTGTGGCTTTAACTCTGGGTGAAAAATCCGGTTTATTCGGTATTGACGCGCAAGTTTTAAATTAGTAGGTTGAGCCATTCCAACGAAACAAAACCTATATTTTTTGCCTGAAAAACCCGGTTTCACGATGTATCGCGTTCGATCCAAAATATTGAGGAGAAACCGAGTTTGACAGAATTCTTAAATTCTAACATCAAGATGTAACATTCTCGCGAAAGGCTAAATTTTTCTGGTATCTTCGATTTTGTCGATTTTAGAAACCAGCATTTCTCGGCTAGATGCCACAACTCGGTAATTAGTAATTGGATCGTAAGCTTCCCACTCTTGAGTGACTTCGCTGTCTTGCCACAAAAACCATTCCCGGTAAATTTCGCCGTCGTCAATGTCGCCGCACAAATTAAGCCAATCATCTCCTCCCAAACTGTCAAAATCTCCTCCTACTAAGTCAATCCAAGCGGCTACGATACAAGATTCAATAGCACTATTATCAAAAGTATCTACCTGAGATTGAACAGAGGTTTCGGGAAAGCAAAGTGTGGATTTCATACGCTGTACCTGAATGTTATGTTATTAATTTATAAAAAAATCATCAACGCTAGGGATCGCACAATGCCACTATCCGAACCTCCACAGTTTCTACCTCAAAAAATCTCGATCGCCAAAACGCTCAAATCTTGATGGTGTATAACTTTATGGCGCTTGGGGTGAAGCGGCTGGAGAGGCTGATTTGAGCCAATTTGCTAACTAGCACAGCACAAAGCCCATGAAGCGAAGCTATCCCGTGGGGAATCGCCCGAAGATTTCTGGCAAAGGCGATCGCACTTTCAGCAGCGAAGACAGCGCGACTGGCAATTATATACTTGGTACGCTGGCGAGTTTCCGTACAGTTTTTGTGATAGCATTTATAGGAACAGAGGTTGCAGATAGACAAGACAGTCGAACAAAAAAAGTTTGAGTCATGCCAATTCTGCTGAATCTCGCAAGTATTGAAATATCGCTGGTGCTTCCCAAATTGCGAGAAGGTGCGATTAATAGAGTTCGCAAAGTAGATAAATAGTTAATCAGAAAAACAATGCTAGAACTCCACTGTCACACAACTTATTCCGACGGTACTCTCACCCCAGCCGAACTCGTAGCCGCCGCCGCATCTTCGGGGGTTCGCGCCTTGGCCGTCACCGATCACGATACGATGTCTGGTTGGGATGAAGCCTTTGCCGCCGCTGCTTTGCACGGGATCGAAATAGTCCCCGGACTCGAACTTAGTACAGTGCACAACGGTCGATCGCTGCACATTCTAGGTTTTTATCCCGATGCAAATAAGTTGCGCGTTCCTTTGAACGATCGCATAGAAGGAAGATTGAGGCGATCGCAAGAAATGGTAGATAAACTAGCAGCGTTGGGATTCGCGATCGAACTGCCAACAACATCCCCAGGAATGGCACCGGGAAGGCCTCACATTGCCTCTGCCCTTGTAAAAGCTGGTCACGCAAAATCATCGCGGGAAGCCTTTGATCGCTGGCTGGGAGAGGACGGCCCCGCCTACGTGCATTACGACAAATTCTCGATCGCCGAAGGCATAGATTTACTCAAGAGTTGCGGCGCAGTACCAGTATGGGCGCACCCTTATTTATTTCGCGGCGGCGCTGTTGAGGAAGTTTTAAAAGAATTAGTAGATGCAGGTTTAATGGGAGTCGAAGTATACCATCCCACCCACAGTTCCAGCCAAATTAAAAAGTTGAAAGATTTGTGTCTTGAATACGGTTTGCTGGTAACTGGTGGCAGCGATTATCACGGCCCCGATCCTGAAAGGAATGAAAGGAAAGGTGTTGAAAGTACCCAATTGAATATGCTGCATATACCGTTGGAATTGCTCGAACCGATTAAGGTTGCTGCGGCGAGTTTGAAGTAATAAATGTAGGGTGCGTCAGCTTTTATCGGAGTAAATGGGAACAATTAAGCCATGCTGACGCACCCTACAAAACATCGCGATAGCTCAAAAATTATCTGAAAATTATCTGCGTGCATCTGTGTGTATCTGCCATCATCTGCGGTTGCAGGATAGATCGAATATTGTGCAAAAGTTATACTAAAAACCACTCGCAATCAAACCAAACATAAATTAATGTGAAGTTAGCGAGGAATTGCTGTTGAGCTAATGTTAGGATAGCAGTAAATTTCAACTACTCGGCGGAGCTTATTATGAGTGTAGAAGACAGAGCAAAGGCGATCGGCAAAAACGTAGAAGGCAAGGCTCAGGAAATTTTCGGAAACATCACGGGGAACAAAAAAGACCAAGCTGAAGGCCAAGCAAAACAAGCGGAATCGGCCGCGCGCCACGCAGCAGAAGATGCTAAAGATGCTGTGAAAAATATCGCAGATAAGGCTAAAAAGGCGATCGACAAATTGTAGAAACTGGACATAAAACCGCGAATTCTCGTAGGGGCGGGTTCACCAACAATTTATGACTCAAATCAATAATTTCGTAAACCCGCCCCCACCCAACCCTGATATCTCGTTGTAATTTGGACTCTGGGATGGCGACGCACAGCCAACAATGATAGATAATGTTGTTGAGTGCGATCGCCGAAAAAATCAGAAATTTAATAATTGGGAGAAAAATAAAATGTCTAAAGGAATTGAAGAAGTTAAGAAGCAGTTATCTAGTCAAAATGAGCAAGAAAGACTCGCTGCTTTATCAAAAACTCTCAATTATGGTCAACCAGGCTTAGAACTATTGATTGAACAATCAATCCAAGATAAATCCGATCGAGTTAAACAATTTGCCTACAGCGTTTTTCGTGGTGAAAACTATTCTGTGAATGGCAATACACCAGAAAGCTTAACACCTTGCCCAACAGATGTTATTACTTCTCTGGCAATAAGTCCAGATAATACTATTTTAGTAGGAGGGAGTTGGAAAAAGATTTGGGTATGGAATTTCCAAACAGGGGAAATAATTCGTAGTATTGAAGGACTTTCGCACTGGGTTTTGTCTGTGGCTATTAGTCCTGATGGAAATACTTTGGTTAGCGGAAGTGCAGATAAAACTATTAAGGTATGGAATTTAAAAACAGGGTCGGCTATTCGCACGCTCAATGGTCATTCTAGTTGGATTACTGCTGTTGCTATCCCTGCTGATGGAAAAAAAATTGTTAGCGGCAGCACAGATAAAACCATCAAAATATGGGATTTAAATACAGGTAAGCTAAGTAAAACCATAAAAAATGAAAAGGAACTATCTTGTGTTTTGAGCTTAGGTATTAGCCATGATGGAAAAGTGATCGGTTGTGGAAGCACTAATAATAAAATCACTTTATGTAATTTAGATAGCGGTCAACTCATACGCAGTATTGAAGGACATTCAGCTTGGATTCAATCTTTAAGTATTACTTCAGGCAACACTACATTAATTAGTGGAAGTCGTGATGGGGTTATCAAATTTTGGCAATCCAAAACTAAAGCAGAGTCTTCAACTGAATTAGGTTCAGTTTGGGGTCAAGGCTTAGTAGATGTAGCAGCTACTGTAGCAGGAGTTTTATTAGGATGGCCTATAGCTGTAGGGGCTTGGGTTTTAGGTAGAAGTATTGTTGCCGCAGCAGATAATGGAGATGTTTCTGCACTAGCTATTCAAAATTTAGAATGCACCAATACTTACTCTCATGATCAATCAATTAATTCTCTAGCTGATAGTGCCGATCAAAATATACTTGTAGTAGGTTTTTCCAAAGAAATCAAAATTTTTGATTTAAAAGATCAGAGAATTATTTACACTCTACCCGAACAGCCGGGTTTTATTAGCTCTATAGTAGTTAGTTCTAATGGAAAAACTATTGTCATTGCTGGGAAAGATTGGGTAACATTGTTAGAAGCAAAAACACGAAAGGCACTTCATGCTATTAAGGGTTGTTCTTACCCAAAATTAAGCAAGATTGTTATTATTGTAGAACCTCCCCTAGAACTTCTCTATGGTCAATCGAAACGTTTTACTGTTAAAGGTTATGACCAGAATAATATAGAGATGAACCTTAACAATAAAGATGTTAAATGGGAAAGTGTCGGCGGTGAAAAAGAACAGGATTTATTTACAGCAGGTCAAATAGAAGGAACATTTGAAGTTAAAGCAAAAATAGGCATTTTTGAGAATTCTGTCACAATTACTGTTATTCAGCCTCCTAGAATCACTGAGATTTCTGTTACTCCTTCTAGCATTACTTTAGAATTTAAGAAGCGTCAACAATTTACAGCACAAGTTTTAGATCAACGACGAAATCAGATGCAGGAAACTGTATTATGGGAAGTCAGCGGAGGGGGGAAAATTGACCAAAATGGCAATTTTATAGCTGGAAGCAAGCCAGGTAAATTTGAAATCCTAGCTTCAGCCAGTTCTATTCGTCGAGTTATTCCAATTACGATTATTGAACCTCCGAGGCTAACAGAACTAATTATTATATCTTTAATGCCTCAATTAGAGTTTGGTCAGATCTTTCAATTTCAAGTTAAGGGCTTAGATCAGTATGATAACAACATACAAACTGGGAAAATTACTTGGTCAGCAAGTAGCGAAGGTGGAACGATTAACCAAAATGGCAATTTTATAGCTGGAAGCAAGCAAGGAAATTTTGAAATTATCGCTTCAGTCCGTTCTATTCGTCGAGTTATCCCAATTACGATTATTGCCCCTCCGAAGCTAGCAGAACTAATTATTACACCCTCAATTGATCAATTAGAGTTTAACCAGAGCTTTCAGTTTGAAGTTAAAGGCTTAGATCAGTATGGTGACAACATACAAACTGGAAAAGTTACTTGGTCAGCAATTAGTGGAAACATTGACAATCGGGGCATATTTTATGCTGGAGAACGAGAAGACACTGTTATTATTACAGCAAGTGTAGGGACAATTAACACTTACACCGAAATTAAAGTTTACGAACCTTCTCGGTTAACATTCCTAGAAATTTTACCTTCATCTGTTGTTTTAGAGCCAGGAGAACGCCAAACATTTAATGTGGTTGCTTTCAATCAACGAGGTGAAGAAATATCTGTCAGTGATATAGAATGGAATGCAACAGGTGGCTTAATTGATGAGAATGGAAATTTTTGTAGTGGAGAACAGCAAAAAGGTGATTGTCAAGTAACCGTCAATGTAGGACATTTAAGCGCTAACGCTGAAGTTACTGTTACTCCTGTTCTGAGAGGGCTAAAAATATCTCCTGAACAGGTAGAACTTCAACCAGAAGAAGAATTTACTTTTACTGTAACTGGATTAGATCAGGTTGGCGATCCTTTAGAAATAACGAATTTTAGATGGATCAGTACAACTGGTGGATTAATTACCGATAAAGGAGCTTTTAAAGGCGATTATAAAAAGCGCGAAGTTACTGTCACCGCAAATTTAGGAAAATTTAGCGATACAGCTAAAGTTATTCTCCTGCCTGTTTTAAGACGTTTAGAAGTTCAACCTGGTTTTGTTTATCTTAAATCAAGCGAACAGCAAACATTTGTTGCTAAAGGATTCGATCAATTCGGCTCTCCAATCGTGGCAGGTGAGGTTTATTGGGAAACAACCGGAGGTGAAATTGCTCAAGATGGTACATTAACTTTTACTCAGAATGAGCAAGGTTATTTTCAAGTAACTGCAACATCTAAATTAGCTCCCAAGTATACACAAGAGATAAGAAAACTATTTTTATATACTGGAATTTCTAGCAGAATAATATCTTACTTGATTTCTTATCAACCGCTGCTCCAAGAGATGTTTGCTTTAGATTCAGGTTCAACAGAGTCCGAAGAACACTTAGATGATTTAAGATTAGATTCAGTTTCAACAGATACCGATGAACACTTGGATGATTCAATAGTGGATGAGACACAATTAGAGATAAGTACACAGGCAACCCAAGAGACGGATACTATACTAGAAGCTGACGAACAACTAGATATAGAGGTTGCTCGACCAACAGATATTGATACAATTGTAGATACAAATGTATTAGATTTTGATACAGCTTTAGAAGGGTGGTTGTTTAAAAAGCTGCGAAAGCTAGTAGCTAGGATATTCTTCTCTATCAGTCGTTTCTGTTTGAGTGAAGCGAGTGCAAACTTAAGCGCTTCTGCGGATGTCTTTGTTTTGGCTGTAGAAGACAATCCCTATAAATATTTTGAATGTCTTAATGTTCTTGATGGTCATTCGGGATGTGTTCGTTCTTTGGCCATTACACCAGATGGACAAAAACTCATTAGTGGTAGTTGGTACCATCCTATAAAAATCTGGAATTTACAGACAGGATATCTACTTAATACGCTAGAACCCCATACAAGCGATGTTGAATGTTTTGCTATTACTCCAGACGGGCAAACGCTTGTTATTGCAGATTGGGATAACACCATTAAAATTTGGGATTTAAAGACCAACGAGTTACGACACTCTCTACCTTGTTCAAATCAAGTTTATTTCGTGGCAATTACACCCGATGGGCGAAAGTTAATTAGTGTAGAAGACTCCAACATTATTCAAATATGGGATTTAAACAACCAAGATTTTTTAAAAAATCTGGGAACTAATTCATTACACTCTCGGCACCTTGATGGGTGGAATCGTAACTCTATTGTTATTTCTCCCGACCAAAAAAGAATAATTGTGGGAAGGGAAATTATCAAATCCTATGATTTAATAACCGGAAAATTGGTAACTATCATAGGAAGGAAGTTAGGATATATTTATGCTTTGGCTATTACACCAGATGGTAAAACACTCATTAGCAGCCATGAAAAAAAAATAAAAATTTGGGATTTAACGGCGAAGAAATATCCAGATGTTCGGCTGACTTTAAAGAGTTCTGCTGAAGTAATCCAAGCTCTTACACTTACACCAGATGGTCAAAGAATTGTATCGGCTGGTCGTAAAAGAATAAATGATGATTATGAGTCGTTTATTGAGATATGGGACTTAAATACTGGAGAAAAACTTCACTCGATAAAAGAGTATTTCACAAGCCATAGTTACGCTTATTGCCTTGCTATTACCCCAGATGGAAAAAAAATTATTAGCGGTTACAGTGATGGAACTATTCGGATATGGGGAATACCAGAGTTGAGTATGTAAGAATAGATCGTTAAAAGCACATTTGTTATAATATACCGTCCGGGGATGAGTAGACCCGACACCCACCCACAAACCATGCAGCCGATCCAAATTACCACATTCCAAGCTTTGCGGCGCAGCTTGGGCCTAATAATCTAAGCCGCACCAATAGAACTTTTGCTGATTTGATTTATTGGTCGGGGTTCATTTGTCAGGGTTTGCATTGAGTTGGTGGGTGGGGATAAGAAACCGGGTTTTTTCGGAGTTTTTGGGTTGGTTGCGAGGATTGTGGAAAAAACCCGGTTTCTGGGTTGGTTGTGGGGGATAAGAAACCGGGTTTTTTCGGAGTTTTTGGGTTGTAGCGAGGGTTGTGGAAAAAACCCGGTTTCTGGGTTAGTTGCGATTAAAATTAGAAGGATTAAAAATCCGGTGTCGCGGCCAAAAGCCCGATCGCCAGATCCATCTGATCCTTCCCCCGCGCCAGAAAACCTTCGCACTCCTGCAAACACTCCACAGCCACCGCAAACTGCTCAAAAACCTCATCTAGAGGCAACTCTCCCGACTCCACCCGATCGATAATCGCTTCAATTCGATCGACCGTTTCCTCATAATTCCAGTCAGACTGGCGCAACTTCGACTTAACCATAGCATTTATTCTGCATCCAAAACTTCCACAATCTTAACCTTCAGCACGCCCCGACTCAACCTCACAGTCAACTCGTCTCCCAATTCTAAACCGTCAGTTTGGCGGACAATCCTACCGTCAGCATGCATTACCGCCGCATAACCCCTTTCCAAAACCGCCGCCGGATTTAGGGCGGCTAACTTTTCTTGCAATATTTCCAGTTTACCAGTTGCTTGCCGCAAAGTTCGCGATGTCGCAGGCAACCTTTTCAAGCGATTTTTTAACAGTTGCAAATGCTCTGATTCCGTCTGAAATCTGGCTTGTACAACACTTGCTAAATTCAGCATTCTTTGCTTGTGTTCCGAGTAAATCTCTGCTAAAATTGGTACGGCTTGGGCCGCTGCCGCTGTCGGAGTGTGGGCTCGTTGATCTGCTACTAAATCGGCGAGAGATTCGTCTCTTTCGTGTCCGATTCCTGTAATAATTGGAATTGCACAATTGGCGATCGCCCTGACGACTCTTTCATCATTAAAACAAGCCAAATCTTCCGCAGAACCGCCGCCCCGCCCTAAAATTATCACATCAGCCCTACCGTCCAATTCTACCAGGGCGATCGCCCTAGCAATCGCAGCCGGAGCCAAATCTCCCTGCACCAAAGTCGGCGACAGCAACACCCGCAAACCCGGATATCTCTGGGCTAACGTGCGCTGAATATCCCCCCACGCAGCACCAGTATCCGATGTGACTACCGCCACAATTTGCGGGTGTGCGGGAATCGGGCGCTTTCTGGCGGGATCGAAGAAACCCTCAGCTTCCAAGCGCGATCGCAATTGCTGCAACCGCAAAGCCTCCAATCCTTCCCCAGCCGGTAGCGATTGCACAACTGTCAACTGGTACTCGCCGCGATTTTTGTAAACCCGGATGCTTCCGAAAACCAGCAATTGCTCACCTTTTACGGGCATTTGCACCAATTTTTGCCGCTGAGAATTCCACACCACGCAGCGAATCGCAGCGCTTTTGTCGGGATCGCAGAGAGTGAAAAAGCAGCCGCTGGCGTGTTGGGAAACGTTGGACACCTCGCCGATTAGCCAAACCGATCGCAGTTGGCGATCGCCCTCCAGCAACTCTTGCAGGTATGATGTTAGTCCGCCCACCGACAACGTTGTCTCAGGAAAAATTGCATTCATTGATATTTCTAATTCCAGAAACCTAGGTTACTATATTTAAGGTAATTTATTTGTAGGTCGAGCGAGCGATCGTATATTAACTGCAAACAAACTAATGATATCAGATACAATGACTTCAATCAATATGCTGCGCCAAGAGGCTGCGGCGATCGGCATTACTGATGCCGAAGCCAGAAAATATGGCGATCTTCGGCATAAAAGAACTTGGTCTTTGGCGATCGAACATCATCTCTCGATGCAAGATTTTGCTGATAACATAGAATCATCCTTTACAACTTCAGATCCCGATTCTAACAGCGCACTCAACCACTCTCAGACTACGGAACCCAAAGACTATGGTATTCAGCTAACGGCGAATCTGGGCGAATCTGGAGTCAAAATTGAGAACAAAACAGCATCTCATGCTTCGCCCCAACCGCCAGGAAGTGCGATCGGGCAGCCCAACAATTCCTACCACCGCAGCAACCACAACCAAAGTTTTAAACAAGTAGTTCAAAACCATATTAAAGCCTTAACAATTGCATCAGCATCCCGCACAAATCAACTCAATTTACAACTCAGCAATTGGGTTTGTCCTGAGTGCGGATCAGATGGCCAATTGGGTTGTCACCTTTGCGCCGGATCAGGCTATGTAGGAGACATTGCAGCTATTGGATGGACGCTAGCTTATATGGAAATGTTGGGCTGTCCTGCTCGCGAAATCGAACCGTTGAGGAAAACTTTCCCCGCGTCGGAGACTCTGGAATTGAATTTAAAAGCTTGTGTTGCTATTAAAAAAAGTACCGAGGTTTTAGCCAGAACCGAGAAATGGTTGATTCAGTTGACAGTTGACAGTTGACAGCACTTGACTTGGAATTAAGAGGATTGGATTAATGAATAGTCTTTTTTTAATTTCTCCCTAAAATGGTTCCGGCTTTCAACCAATTCTTTCTGGTAATTAGTAGTTGGTAATGTCAAATTGTCAGCACCTCATTTTCCACAACTAACAAACAATACCGATTCTAGTCCTTTCAAAGCAACTTCCAAATCATCATTAACAACTTGGAAATCAAATTCGCCCGCAGCTTCAATTTCCTGTTTAGCCCGCAGTAACCGACGGGCGATCGCACTTTCGGAATCTTGACCCCTACTCCGCAGCCTGCGCTCCAATTCTTCCCAAGATGGAGGTAAAATAAACAGTCGCAAAGCCTCTGGAAACTTATTTCTAATTTGCCTTGCTCCTTCGAGTTCAATTTCTAGGATTACCCATTTTCCCTCACCGATGCCCTGTTTGAGAGCAAAATATGGAGTACCGTAAAGATTGCCGGCAAACTCGGCCCATTCTGCTAACTCGTCAGCCTCAACCATTTGTTCAAAACGGCTGCGGCTGACAAAATAGTAGTGTTGTCCCTCAATTTCTCCCTCGCGGGGTTCACGAGTTGTCACCGATACCGAAATATCCAATTCGGGATGGCGGTTGAGGAGCGATCGCACTAGGGTGCCTTTCCCCACACCGCTAGGCCCAGTCAGAACAATTAATTTACCGGATTTCATTTTTAGAAGAGAAACGTGTCAGAATTTAAGTTTTCGCTTACTCTAGACTGTAAGTGCTCAAATTGCAACTGACAAACCTCAATCATCCCGACTTTGACCGTCTTTGTTGATGACAAAACGATTAGCCACCGTTTCCGGCTGAATCGCCGAGAGGATGACATGACTCGAATCTGTAATAATTACCGCTCTCGTGCGGCGGCCGTAGGTAGCATCAACCAGTTGTCCCCGCTCCCGCGCATCAGTAATTATACGCTTAATTGGCGCTGACTCAGGACTGACAATGGCAATCACTCGGTTAGCCGACACAATATTACCAAAACCGATATTAATTAATTGAATATCCATGAAAATTTTAAATTTTGGGTGAACGAGTAACTATCAATCCTTACTTATTATCATATATATCAAGGTTTTTTGACAAATTGAAAATTATTCATAACTCAATTTTTTGGTTTTTACTATCTTTTTTTCTATTTTTTGAGTTCTATTCCGCCAGTCTTTATCAAAACTTTAAAAAAGTAGCGCTGTTGACCGCTGATATTAAAGATTCGGTAAAGTCCGGGATTTTTAGTTGCCAATAAAAGCCTTAACTGTATCGAAAAAACAGCCCATAAATGTTGCAAAATATAAAGTTAATTCCTGGTTGAGTGAAAGTTAAGTATAATCACTGATAAATTACATAAATATTTGCAAAGGGCAGTTTATACTGACAGTATTAACACTGATGCTGCTTTGATGAGCCTTCAACCTAAGCTACAACCGGCGGGCGATCGCCTACGGGATAGCTACGCCGCGCGTACATCATCCCCAATTTTGCACAAAAAGATTGGGGATTATGTGTAAAACTACAGATGTTTCTTGCATGATGTTCTACAATTAGTCCATCCTGTTACTTGATGGCGGAATCCTTGAGGCAATTCACGCTACCGAAAAAACGGTGAATCAGGCTAATTCAACTCTGCAAAAGCTAGTTTTACGCACGCACAAATATCTTTCCAATCACGATCTGATAGATGCCCAATCCGAACCAAGTTAGCAGACGGCGGTAGAGTGACGATGAAGCTGCGGAAAACGGATGCAACCCGTAAACCTGCTGCGGCCCAATCCTGAATAGTACAGTCTGTAGCCCCTAGATCCATCGTTTGAGTGGTTATAAGTCCGACTATGACATCGGGACGAGTTGCTTGATAAGTTGCTGACGAGAGAACCACAGCAGGACGGCGTTTAATACCCGTCACACCGGGAAAATCTACTGTGACGACTTCACCGGGATTGAATGTCACGCTTGTTAATCCTGGCTTTCAGGGAAAAGCATAGCTGCGTACTGTAAAGAGAAGCTTGTTATATCGGTTCGATCGTCCTCAGTCCAAGTATCGCTTCGATCGATAACCGACACATTTTTCTCAACTAAATCGTTGAGTATAAGATTCGCTAAGCGCAAACGTTCCGTCAGCGACAGATTGCGGACAACTTCAGTATAAATTTCTTGAGCAGTCGTTGGCATAGTACAACCTCCTGTCCCTTATCTTAACCTGAATCAGCCGTTTTGTGCAGCGAGGCGAAGTAAATTCAGCTAAAAACAGGGATTAATGCAGATAAATTAACCCGCATTAATCCCGATTTTTACACAATTAATTAAGCCGCAACTAAACCGCTGTGTCTCAACAAAGCTTTAGTGCTCGGTTCGCGTCCCCGGAAAGTTTTAAACACTTCCATCGGGTGCAAACTGCCGCCCAATCCTAACACTGTATCTCGGAAGCGTTTACCTGTAGAGGCGATCGCACTTTCATCTTCCAAACCCGCCTCCTCAAACGCCCCAAAAGCATCAGCACTCAGGACTTCCGCCCATTTATAACTGTAATAGCCCGCCGCATAACCGCCCGCAAAAATGTGTCCAAAAGCGCACAAAAATGCGTCTCCTTCCAGAGGAGGCAAAACAGTCGTAGTTTTAGCGATGCGCTTGCGAACATCCGCCACAGTTTCGCTGCCGCCCGATCGATAGCGGTGGTGCAATTCGATGTCAACACTGCTAAGATGTACTTGCCTGAGCATGGCGCTACCGCTCATGTAGTGGCGCGCTGCTAGCAGTTTTTGGTAATAGTGTTCCGGCAAAGTTTCCCCAGTTTGGTAATGCTTTGCCATCCCGAACAAAGTCGCGCGGTCATAACACCAATTCTCCATAAATTGACTGGGCAATTCCACTGCATCCCATTCAACATTATTGATGCCAGAAGCTCCCGGATAGTCTACCGTTGTCAGCATATGCTGCAAACCGTGACCGAATTCGTGAAATAAAGTTTCTACTTCCAAGAAAGTCATTAAACTCGGTTTGTCGTCAACCGGAGGACTTTGGTTGCACACCAAATAAGCCACCGGCAACCGCGTTGTTGTCTTTCCCGCTTCCACAAATTTAGCGCGTACTACACACTCATTCATCCAAGCACCGCCGCGCTTTTCTTCCGGGCGGCTGTAGGGGTCTAAATAAAAATTGGCGATCGCATTTCCGGCTTCATCATCTATTCTGAAATAGCGCACACTTTCGTGCCAGACAGGAGCTTGACCGTCCGCCGCCGTTACTCTCACACCGAACAACCGCTTTACCAATCCAAATAATCCGTCCAATACCTGCGGCAAAGCAAAATAAGGACGCAATTCTTCGGCACTAAAAGCAAACTTTTCCTCCCGCTGCCTTTCCGACCAAAAACCAATATCCCAGTGCTTCAAATCCCCAGCTTCCGCAGCGCCTTTGGCGGCAGCAAAAGCTTTCAATTCTTCTAAATCTTTGACAGCAGCATTGTAACTAGCTAAGCGCAATTCTTCTAACAAAGCTTCCACTGCTGCAACATCGGGAGCCATTTTGCTCGCCAAGCTCAATTCGGCATAACTGCTAAATCCCAGTAAAGCTGCTTTTTCGTGGCGCAGTGCTAAAATGCGATCGGTCAAAGGCCAGTTATTCAATTCTCCGCTACTTGCTCTGCCAATCAAAGCTTTGTACAACTTTTCGCGCAACTCCCGACGGGTACTGTGCTGCATGAAAGGGCCGTAACTCGGAAAGTCTAAAGTAATCCGCCAAGGGCCGTTTTCAGCATCCGCATTTTCTGCACCCGCAGCGCGAGCGGCTTGAGCTGCTAAACTCAACAAACTCGGCGGTAAACCATCAATTTCATCTTTGTTTGTGAGGGTGATGCTGAAAGCTTTGGTAGCGTCGAGGACGTGATTGGAAAATTGGGTAGTAATTTCGGCCATTTCTAATTGAATGGCATTGAAACGCTCTTTTTGTTCGCCTTCTAAACCAACGCCGGAAAGTTCAGCATCTCGAAGGGCAGCTTCGACAATTCGCTGTTGAGCTGAGTCTAAGCTGTTCCAGTTTTTGTTAGCCCGTAGCGCTTTAAAAGCTTCATAAAGCGGTTTGCTTTGACTGAGCTTGCTCCAAAATTTTACTACTTCCGGCTGCACTGTTTCGTGTGCCGATCGCAATTCCGGGCTATTTTTCACACCCATCAAATGTCCGACAATGCTCCAAGTCCAATTTAAGCGCTCTCCGAGCAGTTGCAGCGGTTCTACTAAGCCGCTCCAAGTCGGCTCAACAGACGCTTCTAAGCTAGCTAGCGAGGCTTCTAGTTCGGTCAGCAGTTGGGTAACGGCGGGGACTACGTGTGAGGATGCGATCGCGTCAAACGGTGGCAATCCTTTGCCAATTAGTAATGGGTTATCAGTAACAGTTACGGTTGCGGTCATTTAATTTTCTTGTAACAGGTTGAAAACAGGTGAACTAGACAGATTACCTTTTCAATTTGTAACACAGTTGTCCAAGAAATTGGACTCCAGCCGGGAGAGGGGGAGAAGGGGAGAAGGGGAGAGGGGGAGAAGGGGAGAAGGGGAGAGGGGGAGAAGGGGAGAGGGGGAGAAGGGGAGAGGGGGAGAAGGAGAAAATATTCCTTCTGATTGATGACTAATGACTAATGACTAATGACCAATGACTAATGACCAATGACCAATGACCAATGACTAATGACAACTGCCAACTATCAACTATCAACTGCCAACTATCAACTATCAACTGCCAACTATCAACTATCAACTATCAACTGCCAACTGTCAACTATCTTGTGTGTGCTGCAACTCCTTGACAACCGAGATTAAGCGCTTGAGATGAGGTTTAACAACTTCTTGCTGCTCGTGTTCCAAACGATGAATTTGAGCTTGAACTACAGACAAATCTGGAGTCGATTGGTGCGCCGGAGCTTGCACTTGACTTTGCAGATTAGCCATGACTTTCTGGATTTCCAAAAATCGAGTATTTACTAATTCCCAGTCGTCTCTGGTGAGTGCAGTTTCTGTCAAGCATTGTGTCGCGCTTTGCAGTTGTTCTATCGCCTGTTCCACAGCTTCGAGATTTGTTGGTTTGCCCACCGATAAATCTTGCAGTTGTTCGCTCACTTGCTGGCGGACATCGAGGACAGCAGATGCCACGATTTCTTGCAAAGAAGCTACCGACTCTCCCAAACTCAGCAACTGCCGCTCGATGTCGATAGACTCCTCAAAACCTTCATTCCTGGGAAGTGCAGCCATTTGCTGGCGCAGCGCTGCAATATCTCCAGACAACTGCTTTCGCAATTTAACAATTACCGTCACCGCCGTTTTTTCGACCTTATTTACAGACTTTTGGACTTGGGCAATTTCCGAAGTTTGATGAACTCGTACTTGTTGCTCGAACCGATACCGATTAGCCACATTCAGCGACAAAGCCAAGGTGAGGGGAGCCACCCCATAAAAAGCTTGACCAGACACTGCTACCGCCAGGGAACCTAAACCAGAGGCCGCCAGAGAGGCGTACTCTGCCACCTCCAGCCAGTGTCTTTGAGGAAAACTTTGCCTCAAGTGGTTTCTAACAGAGGGGTTTGGCTTCCGCACGACTCTTTGGGTCATAGTATTTTCTCGTTGATAAGGTTGCGAGACAGGGTGGAGCATCGATTTATATCCTGGTTTCAGTTATATGTTTTAAATTATTTCCGCGCACTCTTCTATTTTTACCTGATTGCTAAGTAAGTTAAGGATGACTGACACATTATTATGTATTTGGGAGCTGTCTTGCTGTCGCCCACAATTCCCGCTGTTAAAAGCTGAACCCCAAGCCGCTCTCTATTTTACATCACGCTGGCGCGATCGACTTCGGGCGATCGACAGTAGCTACGACGGCGAACCATCTCTCATCCGATTTTATTTTTTATATTTTAGATTTAAAAATGCGACTTCCTGACGGATACTACGGTTTGGAGCTTATGGGAGTTGCATTTTTGTTCGCGCACTGCTATAATCTACGTCTTCTCAAGTTTATTACAAAAATTGTTCAACCAATGAAGTCAGAAAAACCCGAAAATGCCGATCGGCTAAAGTCTATTTTCAGTATCACAATCTTTATCATTCTCGCCCTAGCAGTAGGCTTTTTAAGCGTGAATTTTATTTATGCTCTCTATGCAAAATTTGCTTAAAATAACTGAATTAGTCATTAGTCATTGGTCATTAGTCATCAGTCATTAGTCATTAGTTCATCCGTTACATCCCGTACATTGCTTGTTGCCGAACTTCCCTCTTCCCTCTTCCTTCTTCCCTCTTCCCTCTTCCTTCTTCCCTCTTCCCTCTTCCTTCTTCCTTCTTCCTTCAAAAAGAACTAATGCAAAAACTTGCGAACTTGATATTCGCGACTTTCGGTGATAGGCATTTGCAAATCACCCATTTTGGCATCCAACTCATCTATAATATTTTGAGGGACAGACTTCCACAACTCCCTAGTTTCCCAA
This sequence comes from Microcoleus sp. A6-C6, assembly GCF_036705955.1. Lineage (NCBI taxonomy): Bacteria > Bacillati > Cyanobacteriota > Cyanophyceae > Oscillatoriales > Microcoleaceae > Microcoleus > Microcoleus sp. A6-C6. The sequence continues at coordinate 34,253 of NZ_JAUBVR010000049.1, forward strand.
CGAATAAACATCACCACCTCATTTTCCACTGAATCCACCCAAACTTTTTTACCCAAAAAACCGGGGAAACTTCTTAATCCAGTAGTCCAAACTTCTTCATCTCGCAGAATAAACTGTTCCCATTTTTCGGGAGGTACTTTAAATCTCAGCCACTCAATTACCATCTTAGTTTTTTCTGTTATAACTCAATTGATTTGACATTTTAGATATTGTACAGTGCGTCAGGTGAAAATCATTAGTCTGTGATCGTCACATTCAGTCCTGACGCACCCTACTGCGAACAGTTTTGGCTGAGATCAATTAATCATTACCGATCGCAATTTTAACTATCAACTCAGTTCCCTGTCCCGGACGAGAAACACAGTGCAACTCACCGCCGTGCTTTTCTACTACCAAATGCTGGGAGATTGCCAATCCCAAACCTGTGCTCGTCTCCGGACATTTAGTGGTAAATAAAGGGTCAAAGATGCAGCCGAGAACTTCTTCCGTCATCCCCGGGCCGTTGTCGCTAATGGCGATCGCAACTTCGCTTGAACTTACCAAAAACGTCCTAATCCGAATTTCGGGATTGAATATTTCAGTTTCCGAGCCGCCCGCAGACAACAAAGACTGACTTTGGATTTTACCACACCTTTGGGGATTTCTCCCTCCTTCCTCCAAAGCGTCGATCGCATTTGTCAACAAGTGCATGAACACTTGATTTAACTGTCCCGGATAGCAGCGGACTCGCGGCAAATCCCCGTATTCCTTAACTAGAGAAATCCCTGGGCGTCCCCCTTTAGCTTGCAGGCGATTTTGCAAGATCAGCACAGTGCTGTCCAAACCTTCGTGGATATCCGCAGGCTTCATTTGGGCTGCGTCGGTACGCGAGAACAAGCGGAGCGATCGCACAACATCCCGAATCCTTTGGGAACCTACTTTCATTGAATTTAGCAGTTTTGGCAAGTCTTTTTTGATGAAATCTAAGTCTAAGTCTTCCATCCAATCTTGAATTTCTGCCACCGGATCGGGATAATGCTTTTGGTAAAGCTCGATTGACTTCAAAAGTTCTTGAATGTAGCCCGTGGCGTGGCTGACATTCCCGGAAATAAAACTAACTGGATTGTTAATTTCGTGTGCTATTCCTGCTACCAACTGCCCCAAACTAGACATTTTTTCAGTTTGGATAAGTTGAGTTTGAGTTCGCTGCAAAACCAACAAAGTTTGTTCTAATTTTGCCGCTTGCTGTCGCAGGCGTTCTTCCGATTCTTGCAAAGCCAAAAGAGACTGTTTGCTTTCTGTAATGTCCAATCCCACAAAGACTGCCGCCGTGCTTTTTTGATATTTTTGAGCTACAATTAAATAAGTTTTATTTTCTCCTCTGATGCTCGCTGTTACTTCTTGAGATGTCTTCTTTTGAGCGCTGGCAAAAAAATCGTAGACTAAATCGTTAAATTTAGGGCTTGTATCTAAAAAACCAACTTTCTGACCAGAAAATATTTCGGCCGGCATTTGGTAAGCATTAGCTAAATGTCGGTTTACTCCCAAGTAGCGCAAATCGGAACTTACCCAAGAAACTAATCCGGGTACGGCATCCAAGACGGCTTGAAGTTGCTCTTTTGCTTCTAAAAGTGCTGATTCGGCAGCGACACGAGCGGAAATGTCTCGGGCGATCGCGCAGCAGTATTCACAGCCGCCGTATTCTAAATAATTGACTTTAACTTCGACGGGAAAACAGGCACCGTTTCGGGTTTTGTAAGTTGTTTTAAAAGTGAAGTTGCTTTGCTGTTTTAGTTTCTCCCAGCGTTCCTGCCAATTCGATACTGACAACTGCGAATCGATGTCGCTAACTGTCAGGTTGAGCAGTTCCGATTCTGAGTAACCAAACACATTACAAGCAGCTTTATTTGCATAGCAAATTTTACCGTCGGCACTGGTAAAAAAAACTGTATCCGCAGCATTGTCGAGGGCAATTGGAGTTAGTTGCCGTTTGATTTCTAACTGCGGGCTTTTGAGATTTGAGATAAATTTATTGTAGCAATTTGTTTGGGCGAGTTCCTCAGCTATCTTTTCGGTAAACAGGATCAAACCGCCGATCGCACCTTCACTATTTTTCCACGGCAAAAATACCCATTTTACCCGCCCGCTGCCACAGCCTTCGATTTGTTCTGCTTCACATACGGGCGATCGCCCTACCACCACAAACTCGCTGTATTCCAAAACTCCCGCCAAAATGGCGCGAGCATTTTCCTGCCAATATTCCGGGAGATTCGGGAACAGTTCCCCATGATACCCGCCTCTTGCCTGGCCACCACCGAGTCCGCAATCGATTTCCCAGCGATGGGAAACCGACAGATAGCGCATTTCACAATCTACCATTGCCACGGCGTCGGCGGAGCGCTCCACCAATCGCCGCAATCGGTCTTTACTCTCGGACACGGCTGCCTCTGGGGGGTGTTGGTGGGCGATCGGGATTGTCCCGTCGGCGTACCTCCCCAGTCGAATTTCTTGTTTAACTGGCTTAGTTTGCACGGTTTGGGATTTCCTCCATAGCTGTCAAGTTTGAAAAAATTTGTTTCACACCAAAAATGCTCTTCCCCTGATTCGCTGTTTAGGGTTACACCCTTAGAGGGTCTCACCCATCAGTAATATCATTTTTCACGGGATGTGTCCATAGGTAGTGACATACTCCTACATTAAACCGAGTACGGTTATAATGTAGGCTTCTTTGCAGCCCGATGAAGGGTATGGTTAGAGTCGATTAGGGAGTTGCCCCCCTAACCTCTCCTTCAGAACGGAACGTGATACTTTCGCATCATTCCGCTCCTCAATAATCCCACCTTTGTTACAGGTACGATTCAAGAAGAGCTATCGGGTTTTGACATCTTCTTTAGAATGTATTGACCCGTCTGTTGCTGTCTTTGCGTCGTGGCAGTGTTTATGCAAAAGTTGTAAGTTGTCGTAGGTATCTTTTCCACCTAACGATGTTGGTTTAATATGGTCAACTTCTACAATGTCTGTACTTGTGAAATACAAACCACAGTGAGAACAAATACCCTTTTGTCGTTTGATTAATGATGCAACTCTGTGAGGAGTTTCTGGGTACTCGCCTCTTCGCTTGCTCCAGTAAATCCAGTCTCCATTGTACGGACTAGCCTCACCTTTGACCTTTGTATGCCTTACGATTGGCGTACTTGCATGGGTGAGAAGTTCTAATCCATCCTCTGTACTGAAACACCAATTTCGGTCGCCTACCATTCGCCAGTATTTGTCTTTATTGATGTCCCCTTTCCCTCTCTTTCTTGCCCAGGCTCTTAACTTGTCATAAGTTAAGTAGTCAACCTTATTAAAGGTTTCTTTACTAACAACTGCTGAGTAATAGTTTGACCAGCCCCTAATTATTGGGTTCAGCTTGCTAATTAAAGCAGCTTGAGGGGCGGTTTTATGGGTATCTATTACTTCGGCAATCTTGGCTAGATGAGTCTTGATTTTGGCTTTTGAGGGTGTGATTAGTGTCGTAAAACCTAGTGGCGTCCCCTGTGATGTATTTGAGCTACGGTAGTTCCCTACTTTATGCTGTTGTACATGGAATCCTAAGAACTCAAACCCAACATTACCATCAATCTTAATAAGGGTGTGGGTTAATTTTGTTTTACTTGGCTTTAACTCCAATCCCATTTCACTTAACCAATTAGCAATTATCTCCTGACATTTCTTGACTACGTTCACATCCTTGTAGATGATTACGAAGTCATCAGCATAGCGGATTAGGTTGAGGGATTGACGACTCATCGCTTTTCCCCCTTTTAGTGTTTCCGCATACTGTTTAATTCTCTTCTCCATACCATGTAGGGCAATGTTCGCAAGTAACGGAGAAATTACCCCGCCTTGTGGTGTACCATCATTAGTAGGGAATAATTCACCCTGGTCACAATACCCTGCCTTGAGCCATGCTTTAATTTGACGGTTTAAGGTGGGGTATGTACTTATTTTGGAGATTAACGCTTTATGGTCTATACGGTCAAAGCATTTAGCAATATCAGCATCAAGCACATATTTGGCTTTTTTACTAATACTATTAAATATTGCTTCAATCGCATCGTGACATGAGCGTCCTGGTCGAAAACCGTATGAGTTTGGCTCGAATTTAGCCTCCCACTCAGGTTCTAACGCTAGTTTAACTAACGATTGTAAAGCACGGTCGTTTATTGTGGGTATTCCTAATGGTCTTGTTTCCGTTGTTCCGGGCTTGGGAATATTAACCCTACGAGTGGGTTTTGCCTTCCCGGTTAGCTTCAACTTGCCTACCAGATTGATACGTTGCTTTGGGGTTAGAGTTTTAACTCCATCCACACCAGCCGTATTCTTGCCTTGGTTATCTTGTGTTACCCGACGTACCGCTATACACTTTGCAGACCAAGACCTAATCAGGGTCTTCTGAAGTTTGCGAACTGCTTTAACATCACCACGTTCACTCGCTTGGAATATGCGCTTTTGCAACTTAAAAGTCATCCGTTCTAGCTGGCGCCAGTTGATGTCTTTCCACTCCACCGTCTGATTGTTCAGCGTATTAGATATATTCATTGCTACTTGTTTTACTCCTTTGGAATTATCGTGTATCTGTCAGCATATCCACACCATTACAGTGAGGCATTCGCTTCTGATACAATCCCTCTCTCTTACACCATTCGTTAGCTACTTACTGAGTATCGACCAACCCAGAGGTTTTAAGAGAGTTACTTCGTTCCGATTACACATTTGTTTGAGTCTTTAGCTGTGATGCTCTCCACCGGGTTTATGAGCGGTGCTTATAAGTCGAATTTTGACTCGCTTATGCCCTATCCTTGCCTTTTGGCTTGGTGTTAATCCGTCTTTACCGTATTTCTCAACGGATTTATCCATGATTCAGCCATTTACACCATTGAAGGTCACGATGGTTCAAACACATCTTTGCTTTCGCTACGCATGGACTCTTGCTCGACAGTTACCGGATTTGGCTTCTAGTAGTTCTGCCTTTTAACCCCGCTTTAGCTTAATGGTTGCTACCCATCCAACTAGGGGTTATGCTTTCACCTCTGCACTTGAGGGGAAGGACTTACCGCACGGCGGTTCACCTCCAGATGTAATCAGTTATCACCAGTCTTATCAACTGGGCTAACCGTCCCATAAGCCTTTCAGCTTATTTTAGGTTAAACGAATCGCACCATAATTTCCTTCGTGGTACTTTCATCCATAGTTCCTACTACAGAAATTTTCCCACTACGGCGTTTTATACTGGGAAAAATGTCCAATCCCAGTCTTTTTAGGTTAATCGCGGCGTTAAGATCACGGTCAACCATCAAAGATTCCTGTTCATCCCAATAGTCTCTGATACTACAATCGGTGAAAATTATTTCATCTCGATAACACAGAACCATTGAAGTATAAGCAGGATTTTTAGAAATAACAACTGCCCCAGCTTTTAAGGCTATGTAGTTCAGTGTCGTAAAAAAGTTGCCAAATGCAGCGTCAGACCAAGACTTATTTAATCCGGATTTTGCCGATTGACCGTTCGGAAGAAAAGTCCCATCATCAGACTGTTGAGGCTTGTTTCGCGCCTTCAAGCCTTTCAGGTTCAAGTCCTCATGAAAGAAGACTTTTTTTCCAGTTCTCACTAGCTTATGAGCGGTTTTGTAGTGAAAATCTTTTCTTGACCTAGCAATGCGTTGATGTTGCCTAGCTTCACGTTTTGCTAGTTTGCGACGAGACTTAGAGCCACGTTTCCGTTTATTCCGCTTAGTTGAAATCCGGTCTAGAGAGGCTTGATTCTTACGAAGCGGCTTGAAGGATGACAGTTTCTCGCCATCTGATGTTGCGAGATAAACATCTTTATGTAAAACAGCATCTAATCCCAACGAATTGTCCCAAGTTGGAACAATTATATCCTGACATTGGATTGGTACATTCACGTCTTCTAGGACAAATTGAATGAACCAACTATCAGCCTTTTTGGTGACACAGACTTGTTTGACAATAAATCCGTCTGGGATAGGGCGGTGCATTCTGACCTTAACAACTCCCAATTTTGGAAGTCGCAAATATAGCCAGTTCTTGCGAGTTAGTTTAATCCAGCTATTATTGGCAGTAGCAAAAGTCATAGTTCTGAAGCTAGCTTCAGACTTAAATCGTGGTCTACCCGACTTACAACCATTGCTGTCGCCCATAACAAAGCACTCAAATGCCTTGTCAACACGCTTTGATACGTCTTGTAGAATTGTCGAGTCCACCCCTAAAAAGTCCAACAATTCACCACTGTGGAATACTTTTACCAAGTCTTTTTTAATAATTGGTAGTTGTTTCTTTTGGGTATAATAGTTGGGCTTTTCTCGGACAGGAGCAATGCTACTAACTAGCGGACAAGCATTTATGCTTGCTCTGTTCATCGACCACCAGTCAAATCTGTCTCCCAACTGGCGATTATACCAATAACGGCAAATCCTTAGCCACTCATTTAACGAGAGCCTCTGCTTAGTGTCGGGATACATTTTGTACTGGTACGTCGTTTGCACTATCGTTTTGGGATATTAGCCTAACTTGGTGTTAGCATATCATCAATGCCTATTCAGTGTCAATGTCGTGAACAAAGATTTTATCCGCAAGGCAAGGGGAGTCTCAGCACTCAAATGCCATTTGGTGTTAACTACAAAGTATCGAAGGAAAGTCCTGACAGACTTAATGCTGACAAGGCTTGAGTCGATATTTAGGGATTTAATGGAAAAATGGGAAGGAAAGTTGATAGAATTTAACGGAGAGAGCGACCACGTTCATTTGCTGTTGCAGTACAACCCGCAGACAGAACCAAGTAAATTGATCAACAACTTAAAAACTGTTTCTAGTCGGTACTTGAGAAAAGAGTTTGCCGCTGAAATTAACCAAGTATATTGGAAAGAAGTATTTTGGACAAATGGTTATTTCATCGCTTCTTGTGGTGGCGTGACTGTTGAACAATTGAAAAAATACATCAATGAGCAAGATCGACCCACAGAATAAAGAGTTCGCTCGTCTCGTCATCCACCCGCTCACTGCTCAACGCTTACACCGTGTGAGATTGCTCTTCGGGTGGAATCCTCATCTCACCGCGTTTTTCATCCCACACTAACCTTTGATCGGTATAGTGTGGGGATTCCCACCTGTTTAGCTAAATAAATTGTTCCCGAAAGTTTGATATTCAGGAAACTTCCTAATAATTATTCAATATTTGAGGTGGTGCAGTCCGTGCGATAGCCTAGATTGCTTGAGACTCTAAGATCTCACTCAAACAAATTTGTGCGTAAATTCACTGGTAAAATCCACTCTCCCCTTCCGTAACATTGCAGGATCTAATCTTTCAATCGTGTTGCAAGTTAATAAAACTACGAGTTTTTGCTGAAATTGAATCCCGTGTTCGTCCATGACGCTTTGATACAGAGTTCCATCCAGCAAACTCAAAATATGTTCAGTTTTGTTAGTGCGTTGGGCCACTGCGGTCGATCGATCTTGAGCCAAATTATCTGCCTCATTTATAATAATGCAAATCCGCTCCAAATAACTCGGCGGCACAAAATTTTCCACAGCATCATGATCCAAGATAAAAATCACATAACCCAGCGGCACTAAAATCTCCTTTGCTACCGCTTGAGTCCAAGCAGTTTTGCCAGTCCCCGGTTCACCACTAACCAAAACAGCCAACTGATTTTGGTCGAGAATTGCCTGCTGAACAGTATCCGTAAAACTTTGAACTTCCGCAGAAAAAGTCCGAATAGGGAACTGACTGTGAACCTGTCCAACGCGGCTTTTGTACCCGCTGAGAATCACCGCTAAATTGTAAGTAGCCTTGCTAACCAGCGGCGCAATATCTTTGCAAATCAGAGTGTAGCAGCGCCGCCCCCTGTCGTAACTGTCAATTTGCAGCCAACAGCCACATTGAGTCCAATAAGCATAAACAGTACCCAAAACTTCCAAGCGTTCCCAGCTAACAAATCGTTCCGGCGGATAAGAAAAATGTCGTTCCATAAAAGACTGAGTAATCGCATCCGGTTTCCCCAGCAAATCTAGAACTTTAAAAACAGTAATCTCTTGGAGTTTATTCAGAACGTAGTCGATGGGAATACTAGCGCGACTCACCAATTGAACAACAGGCGTTTCGGTAACTAAAACATCTTTGTAGCGGTAATCCGGGTAAACAGGCTGCGGAGTAATGTAATCCCAAAACTCGTCTATTTCGTAGCGAGTATTTTCCGAGAATACATTTAAGATATTCGCCCACCAGGTATATTGATGTCGTCCCATTGCATCGGCAATATCGCTAGCTGCATCTAAACTTTTTTGAGCAAGTTCTACGGGGTCGCTAGACGCTAAGTGCAGCAGGTGTTCCCAATCAAATTGACGGTAGAGAGGTCGCCAGCCTGAGCCAAGCAGCCCTCGATTTTGAGGATTGTTTTGATTGAAATTGTTGTCGCGACCGCCCATATTTTCCGCACTCATATTGTCAAATTCCTACTTACTTTTGTTTTGAATATTTCGCGTATTTTTTTTCACAAGAATACTGAATTGATCAACTTATTTTTAGATAATTGGGTGGCACAAAATCTACCAGCCAAACTTTGTTATCCGAGCAGTAAAATGTATGGCTGTCACGCTGCATTGCTGCGGCATCTACGGTAAAGACTGCCGGGATGCCGTGTCTTGCACCTACTTTACGAGCTGTCTGAATGTCTGCCGACAAATGAACGTGATGCCGTGACATTTTGTTAATTCCTTGACTGAGAATAGACTCGACGGCAGTGCTACCTGTTCCGTGATACAAAATATCTGGGGGGACAGCGGGTTCTAACTGCAAATCAACATCTACGCTGTGTCCTTGGTTGGCACGAATTAGAGTGCCTGTCGAATCGAAGGAAAAGCGCTGTTTGTCGTTTTGCGCGACTACTTGTTTGAGTTCTGCAAGCTGAACAGGGAAGTTATTTTTTTGGCAGGCATTGAGGAGTTCGTTAACAGAAACCCAGCCCCCCGGCGCGAGTTGAATGTTGATGCGTGAGGGCGCATGGCGCAGGTGTTTGCTGAGATATCTGCTGATTTTGATTGATCGTGAATCGTTCATAATTTTACTTGATTGAGTGCCTTAATAATTCGGCTGCTCTCTTATTATATGGCATAATACATTTATATTACAAGATATTTACAGCGGTGTCAAGATGTAGAATAAAAGAATTTAACAGAAGGTGCGATCGATCGCAAGAGCGCGACTGTATGAGTCTAAACTAGCAAATTATTTGGGAAGTATGCAGAATTTTTTGAATCTTGATTCAAAAATTAAAAATCACAAATGGTATGACTTCAGAAAGGGTACAGCGCGCGGAATTTAGATTAAAATGAAGAACTATAAAATGTGGCACAAGCCGATGCAGGTAAAAAAAACAGCGATAATGAATCAGGATGCAAGTAGATTAGCTGTCAGCCGTCAGGGGAAAATAGAAGCAATGGAAATCCAACAGTGGAGTAATAATCGGGTCGATCGCCAGCCACCAAACCCGCCCGATCGCCCAAACCAAATTTCTACCACAAAAGAAGTAGATTCGTCCCTGCAAGAAGGTTTAGATTTTAAAGGAGCGATCGACCGATCGACACTGGCGCTGAGAACAGATGCGCGAGGAATTATCAATTACGTCAGCGATCGACTTTGCAGCATCTCTAACTATTCGCGTACTGAGTTAATCGGTCACCATTTTGGCATCCTCCATTCGGAATATAAGTCTTCGGAATTAATCGAAAATCTGCTGTCAAGTGTTGCCAAAAATGAAGTTTGGCAAGGAGAAATTAAGAATCAAGCCAAGAATGGTAGCGATTATTGGGTGTATGCATCAGTAGTTCCGCTGTTGGACTTGCAGGGAAAACCCTGTCAGTATTTGGCGATCGGATTCGACATCACCGATCGCAAAGCCGTAGAAGCAGCCCAAGCCGCAGCCAACCGGGCAAAAGACGAATTTTTGGCGATCGCGTCCCACGAAATGCGATCGCCCCTGAGCGTGATTTTGGGATGGGTGCAGCTAGCTCGATCGCGCAAGTTAAACGAAGCCACCACCAACCGCGCTTTAGAAATCATCGAGCGCAACGCCAAATTGCAAAATCGGCAAATAGACAATCTCCTGGATCTCTCGCGGCTGCTGCGGGGGAAAGTCCGCCTGAATATCGGCCGAGTTCACCTCCCGTCTGTCATCGAATCGGCGATCGAGACTCTCCGCCCCGCCGCCGAGGCCAAAAACCTCCGCGTAGAAACACACTTCTACCCAGGCGTCAGCTACGTTATGGCAGATGTAGACCGATTGCAGCAAATAGTCGGGAACCTCCTAACCAACGCGATCAAATTCACCCCAGAATCGACACCAGACCCGGTTCAAGTGCGGATCGAGCCTACTCCGTCGGGCGCGCTGATTCGGATCAGCGACAGCGGTTGCGGGATTGACCCCAAATTTCTGCCCCACATCTTTGACTACTTCCGCCCCGGAGATAGCTTCCAGGCCAAGGAACAAAACCGGCTAGGTCTGGGACTATCTATTGTGCGGCAGTTGGTGGAACTGCACGGGGGAACTGTTTGGGCTGCGAGTCCCGGCTTGGCTCAGGGGGCGACCTTTGGGGTGCAGCTACCGATGGCTCAAAGCAACAATTCGCGCGATCACACTCCTGCGATCGCCCAAATGGAAAGCAGACCCGAATCGGTTTCCCAACCCCTAGCGGGAAAGCAAGTGCTGGTGGTGGACAGCAGCGCCGAGAGCCGGGAATTTTTCAAAACTGGCCTGGAAGCATTTGGAGCCAAGGTAACAGCGGTGGGTAGCGCCGCCGAAGCGATGGTCGAGTTGGAACAGTCGTGGCCAGACGTGTTGGTGAGTGATCTGGCTGTGCCGGAAACAGACGGCTGCGATTTGATCCGCCGTGTCAGAGCTATGGAAATGTCCGAGCACAGGGCACTGCTGCCGGCGGTGGCGCTGACGGGAGGCGTCCGTGAGGAGGATTGCGCCTCGGCCCTCTCTGCGGGGTTTCAGAGGCATTTGTCGAAGCCGGTGTCCGCGAATCAGTTGGTAAGTGCAATCGTCCAATTGGCCGGACTGACTGAATACGGCGCGGGAGATGTCGGGGCGATCGCACCCACAGCGGGGCTGTCGGACTCTCACTGCTTTGACGACACCAATAATCATGGCGAAGAATCAACAACAGACAGCCAAGAATTACCGCTGTTGCTGGTAGTTGAAGACAATAATTTTCTGCTGGCTTACCTCCAAATTTTATTGAATCCTTACTATCGAGTCGCCGTGGCGATGGACGGGGTTGAAGGTTTAGAAAAGGCAAAAATTTTGCTGCCAAATTTGATATTGAGTGACCAAATCATGCCGAGACAAAACGGACTGGATTTGCTCAAGGAGATTCGGAACACGCCAGAATTGAGTTCAACTCCGGTAATCTTTTTGACAGCGCGATCTGGGATGGAAGCTCGGATTGAAGGTTTGGATGCGGGTGCTGACGATTATATTTCCAAGCCTTTTGACGAGAGGGAACTGTTGGCGAGGGTAAGAAACTTGCTCAGAACCCACGCAGCCGAACAGCAGTTGACAGTCCTCAACCGTCAGTTGCAGCAGCAGAAAGGACAGTTAGAAAAGGTGAATCTAGCGTTGCAGTATTTGGCAACTTATGATAGTTTGACTGAGGTAAGAAATCGCCGCTCTTTTACTGAACATATAGATACGGAATGGCGGCGCTTGGCAAGGGAAGAAGCACCGTTGTCTTTGATTATGTGCGATATTGATTATTTCAAATTTTACAATGATACTTACGGCCACCAAGCGGGGGATGAGTGTTTGCGGCAAGTGGCGCAGGTTCTCCAGAAATCGCTAAAGCGATCGGCTGATTTAGTAGCGCGTTATGGTGGAGAAGAATTTGCGATAGTTTTGCCGAATACGGATATTCAAGGTGCGGCTTCCGTAGCTGAAATTATCTGCCAACAGGTGCGGGGTTTGCAGATACTTCACGCGAAGTCTGCTGTCAGCGAATACGTGACGCTGAGTTTGGGTGTGGCTTGCTGCATTCCGGCACCGATGTCGCAGCCGGCGGGGTTAATTACGATCGCCGATGAGGCGCTTTATCGGGCAAAAACAGCAGGGCGCGATCGGGTTTCTATAGCCGCATTTGAAGCATAATATTGCTTAGTCCTTAGTCCTTATTCCTTAGTCCTTAGTCGTGAGTTTTTAGTTTTTAGTTTTCACTCAATCGAAATTATATTGTAGTGCGATCGGGACGATCGCCCTTGACGCTCCTGTATTACCAATGGTAAGGATTCAGGTAAAAAATAGTTGATTGAGAGCCGAAAAATATGGTAATGTAGTCAGATGAGCGAAAAGCCAG
>NZ_JAUBVR010000167.1:0-2881 GCF_036705955.1 Microcoleus sp. A6-C6
AATAATTTGTTCGCCTCGTCATCCACCCGTCATCGGTCAAAACATAGTTTTGAGTGGGTTGACAGGTGGAATCCTCGCCTCACCGCGTCTTTCATCCCACACTAATCGAAGCGATATAGTGTGGGGATTCCCGTCTGTTTAGCTAAATTTGACTGTAGCCGATAAAGTAATTCTAGCGCAATAATCCGTAACGGATCGTCCACAGCTAAAGCCGTCAATTGGGCGATGGCACGCTGCTGCACTCCCCCTTTGCCTAAAATCCTCAACCACAGGGTTTCGGGAGTTTCCGGCAACTGGTGAATCGCCACAATCGCAGTGCGCAAAGATGCCCCCAAAAAATAGATTCCCGGCAACCAATTCTCAGTATCCGGTATCGCATTAAAACTATCTACCACAGCTTTCGATGCTGTGGGCATCAGAATCCACAGCCTCGGCAATTGATCGTCATCATACCGAGTATTTTCTCGTCTGAATTTTCGTTCCAATTCGCCGCGCACGTCCAATAATTTGCCCAGACAGCTACAAATTTCGGTGACACTTGCCGGATTCCGAAAAGGTTCAAACATTGCCGTCGTGCTTGCCATTTTACCCAGCAACCCCAGCGTTTCCGAGTATTCAGGGATGGCGGTGCCGGGAGTGAAATAAACATCAATTTCTCGGACTTCGGAACTCACATCTTTGCCGATATCGACAGTTCCGATCGGCGAGAGAAATTCCTCCAGGTATTCTTTGGCAAATAGATCGTGAATGAATCGCGTCATATAAATTATTTCAAATATTAAATAATTTTTTCAGCCGTTCCCTCACCCATTCTACAGGATTTTCATTATCTTCATCTGCATCTACTAATTCCATTTCTCGAAGTTGCTGCTGTCTCTCGCTTAACTCTTCTTTGTGTTTGACTATTTCTTGAATAATCTGCTCCGATAAATCCGGTCGTTCCGTTAAAACTTTTTGGAAACCTTCTTTATTAATCGCAAACAAAATTGTTTCTTCCAAAGCTCTTACCGAAGCAGTTCTGGGGATTCCCAACATCAAAGAAAGTTCCCCTAAAAACTGACCAGTACCGAGGTTATTCAGATGTTTGTCAATAGCTTCTACAAAAACTTCTACTGAACCTGAAAGAATCATGTAAAAAGCATCTCCGGGGTCGTTTTCGTGAAACAAATATTCTTGCGATCGCAGCCGTTTGCGGTATCCAACTTCAATCAATTGCCGCAATTCAAGATCAGTCAGATTTTCAAAGTATTCCACCTCTCGCAGCAAACAGCTAAGGGACGATGGCTTTTGCAGTTTCTCTGCAAAAATTGGCTGTTTTTGCTCATTTTTATAGTAACTGTTCGGGAGGTCAATTGCAGTTTCTTTTTTGTTGAAGATTGATAACAGAACTTCGGGGTTTTGCAAATAAATTTCTCTGTCATTGAACGGAAATTCGATTTTTTGCTGGCGAAAATTGTATTCAATTGCAAAATTCAAAGAACTTTTAATTACTTCTCTTTCAGTCGGCCTGTCCGTCCAAACTAAAAGTTCAAATTTAAAACTATCATCACCAAACTCGACAAACAATACTTTCGGATGCGGTTCGTATAAAACTCCCGCTTCTGCGTAAGCAATATTTAACAGAGTTTCTGTCACTAACAGCGGGTTACTATTCTCGGCTACTTCTACGGGAACTCGCAAACAGAGTAGCGAGTTTTCGTAACTCCAGTTAACAATTTTGTTGCTAATCATTTTGCTGTTGGGAACTATGACGCTGGAGTCCTCAGTGGTTTGGATGATGGTCGATCGAATCGAGATTTTTTTGACGATTCCCATTAATCCTTCTAATTCCACAAAGTCTCCGACTTTCACAGGCCTGTCTAAAAGCAGCGTTAAGCCACTGACGAAATTAGTTGTTAAATCTTGGATTCCGAAGCCAATTCCGACTCCCAATCCCCCCGCAACTACTGCAAAAGAAGCGAGGTTGAATCCGATGCTTTGGATGGCGACTATCACACCCAAAGCTACTATTAAATACCCAATAATTACTGCGATCGCTTCCCGATTTCCCTCGTCAATTCCTAGTCTGACTAACAAGCGTTCCTTGAGAAAGTTTGTAAAAAATCGTGCTATCACAAGGATAGCCATAAACAATACAATCAGTTCCACCAGGGACTGCAAGGATACAGGATTTTCACCTATTTTAAATAGGGTAGCGGTAAATATTTTCGAGACCTGTGTCAATACTTCTTCTTGTATTGTATACAATTCAAATTCAGGCACTAAAGTTTTTTGTGTGGTCATTTTTGAAGGGGAGTATTCAGTTAACAGTTGACAGTTGACAGTTGACAGTTGATAGCGACCTCTATATGGAAGGAAGAGGATTGGAGTAATAAATATTCTTCTTTTAATTTCTCCCTAGAAGGGTTCCGGCTTTAAACCAATTCTTTCTGGTAAAAAATCAAGTCCTCAGTACCCAATGTAAAAATAAAATACTGAACTCGTAATCATAAATTTTAACCTATTTTTAGGGTAAAAAAAGTGAATTCGTTACATAGAGATGTGGTTCCTCATACTACGCAGTTCTCCCTATTGCCAATTTTTTAGATATAGCAACCCCAACATTGGTAAGGACAGAAATAAGCTCATGAATAGATCCATGACCCTTGTAGCATCAACGGTTTGATGCCCGTCTAAAAACTGTCAATTGTCAACTGTCAACTGTCAACTGTCAACTGTCAACTGCTATACCTGGTCTTCGCAGGCTTGCGGTTAGTGTGCCACTTTTTCGCGATTCGAGAGCAAACTCATCTATTGCTAAAGATGGTAGTAATAAATATGTAGTGAAATTTAATTACAGTAATTGAATACATAGGATAATTTTATAACTCACACAATCAAG